>DAOVMD010000095.1 GCA_030630935.1 Candidatus Mcinerneyibacteriota bacterium
TCCAGGACTTTCCTGAACTCATCCGTAATGAATCCCTTCGTCCATTTTGACCCGTCATCAGTTGTGAGATAAAACTTTAACCTTGGATCCTTCAATCTCCAAAACTCCACAAACTCCACCTCGGTCGTTACGCCATAGAAAACATCAAGCGTTTTAATATCCTTCTTCTTCAGAAGTTCCTTAATCAAAAACGCAAATGGTGCATAACCTATCCCGCCTGCAACAATCGCAAGCTGTGAAAGTTTTTGTTTAAAATTAAACCCATTCCCAAACGGTCCGAGAAAATTCACATAATCACCTATTGCCTTCTGACTTAAATACTCTGTAGATTTCCCAACAACCTTAAATAGAATTTTTATATGTTTTTTATCATCATAGAAAAAATGAATACTGAAAGGCCTGTTCAATAATCCTGAAGACCCGATATCCATCTCCAAAAACTGACCCGGCTTCGGAGAAATTCGTTTGCCCAATAAATTCATTTTAAAAAGGAATGTATTTAATGCAACTTCTTTATTCTCAACAACCTGAACCCTGAAACTATTCCTGGCCATAAACAATATTTCCATCAACAATTGTCCACAGAACACAGCCTTCGAGTTCCATGTTCAGGAACGGTGAGTTTTTACTCTTTCCAATTAAGGTTTCGGTATTAACCACCCACTTGCATCCCGGATGAATCACAGTAACATCAGCTGGTGCACCTTCCATGAGACTTCCTCCTTCAAGGTCGAATAATTCAGCAGGGCGTGTTGACATTCTATCTATAATTTCCATCCAGGTCATTTTCTTGGTTTTAATAAAATATTTTACCATTGCTGACAATGCCGTTTCCAAACCAACTACCCCGAACGGTGCGAGTGAAAACTCTCTTTCCTTCTCATCAATCCTATGCGGAGCATGGTCAGTTGCAAGAATATCAATTACCCCATCTTTAAATCCGGCTTCCAATGCACGCCTGTCTGCTTCTGTTCGAAGCGGGGGTTTCATCTTTAAGTTTGAATCAAAACCCATTATGTCATTCTCATTAAAGATTAAATGATGCGGTGTAACTTCACATGTGATTTTTAATTTCTTTTTCTTTGCAGTTTTAAGAATTTCTAAGGTTCGCTTGGAAGAGATATGTGCAAAGTGAACCGGTGCATCGAAATATTCCGAGAGTAAAATATCTCTCGCAACGATTACGGTTTCAGATATTGACGGAATCCCCGGGAGCCCTAATGCAGTTGAGACATAACCCTCGTTTACCTGCCCGCCTTTTGAAAGATTATAATCTTCTGCATGCTCAATAAGTTTCAGGTTGAACATCTTCAGATACTCAAGGGCATTTCTCATGATCGCAGAGTTTTGAATACAATTCCCGTCATCTGAAACTGCAACAATTCCTTCCATCATCATTCGACCTGTCTCAGCTAATTCCTTACCTTCGAGATTCTTAGTAATTGCACCGATAGGATAAACCTTACAAAAACTTTCTTTCCCCTTCTCAACAACATACCTGATACTGCTGACAGAATCCAGAACAGGTTCTGTATTAGGCATACATAGAACAGTTGTGAACCCGCCTTTCACAGCAGCGGCAGTACCTGAATAAATATCTTCCTTGTCTTCATAGCCCGGGTCACGGAGATGAGTATGTGCATCTATAAGACCGGGTGAAACAATACAGCCCTTTGCATCAAGCACCTTTGTGCTTTTTGTTACGCGTGTAATTTTTTTTCTGACCTTTTTTACTATGCCATTTTCAATCAGGATATCAAGGTTTTTATTTGTATTTGAAGATGGGTCAACAACCCTGCCGTTTTTTATTAATAGCTTATTCATCTTTACCTCCTACCAGAAAATATAAAAGTGACATCCTGACTGCAACTCCATTCGTAACCTGCTCATCAATCACGGAATATACAGAGTCCGCAACCTCCGATTCAATCTCCACACCACGGTTAATAGGACCAGGATGCATCAGAAGAACATCAGGTTTTGCAAGAGATAACCGCTCTCTGTTAATCTGGAAAAATTGTGCATACTCCAAAATTGTCGGGAGCAGTCCTTGTTTCTGGCGTTCAAATTGAATCCGCAAACCCATAACAACATCTGCATCCGTGATGGCTTCTTCAACATTATACGTAACACTAACATTGAATTTCTCAATGTATCTCGGGAGTAACGTGGATGGACCGCATAAAACGACTTCTGCTCCAAGCCGGGTTAAACCTTCAATGTTAGACCTTACAACACGGCTGTGTTTAATGTCGCCTATGATCGCAACTTTCAAACCCTTAAACCCGCCCTTCTTCTCATAAATAGTGTACATATCAAGAAGTGCCTGAGTAGGATGGGAATGGGCTCCGTCACCGCCGTTTAAGACCGCGCCTTTAATATACTTGGCCACAAGTTGGGCGGACCCGGGATAACTGTGACGCATTACAAAAACATCTGCTGCCATAGCTTCAAGAGTCCTGACAGTATCTTTCAATGACTCGGATTTCTTCAAACTGCTCGTGGATGCGGAAAAGTTTACAACATCCGCACTCAAACGCTTCGCTGCAAGCTCAAATGAAATCTTTGTCCGAGTCGAAGCTTCAAAGAATAAAAGAACAACTGTCTTACCTCTTAAGGCAGGAACCTTTTTGATATCCCTTCCTAAAACTTCTTTGAAACTTTTTGCTTCTTCAAGAATCATTATAATCTCATCATTGGTTAAATCATCCATTGTAATGAGATGCCTGACTGCCTTTGCCTTAACTGTCATACGACTTTACTCCCTTTAGTTATTTTTTAACTGCATTATTAATTATTTCTTCTTTTTCTTACCTGATTTCTTGGTCCTTGTTTTAACTGACTGCTTTGCCTTTGTTTTGACTGACTGCTTCGCAGTCTTTTTTGCTTTTGTTCGAACCGGTTTCTTGACTGACTTTTTTGCCTTTGATTTTGCCGGGTTCTTAGCTTTTTTACTAACCAACTTTTTAGTTTTTGTTCGAGATGGGGTTTTACCTTTTTTACTAGCCAGCTTTGAAGTTTTTTTCCGAGCCTGGGTTTTACCCTTTTTTCTAGCCGGCTTTGAAGCCGGTTTGGCGGAAGATGGTTTTTCATCCCTGACAATAATAAAGACACCGTACTTTTTATCGACCTCTTTTAATTTAACTTCAATTATCTCATTTCCTGCAGTTGGGATTTTTCTACCGATATAATTTCCCATGATCGGCAGTTCTCTGTGACCACGGTCAATAAGTACTGCCACCTGAATACTTGCAGGTCTTCCAAAGTCCATGATCTCATCCAGGGCTGCCCTGATTGTTCTACCTGTATAAAGCACATCATCAACAAGAATAACATCCTTCCCGTTCAGATTAAACGGGATATCGGTTGCGTTCACCATCGGAGCATTCCCGATTGTAGAAAGGTCATCTCTATACAGAGTAATATCAAGAATTCCAAATGGAACGTTTGTATTCTCTGATGAATCAATCTCTTCCTTTAATATCCTGCCTATTGGAACTCCGCGTCTCTGAATTCCAAGAATCACAAGATTCTTTGCACCATTGGATTGTTCAATTATCTCATGTGCCAATCGTTTCAATGTCCTGAACATATCTGCCTTGGACATAATCTGAGCTTTTACTTTCATTTATTTCTCCTCTTGTTTTTTCAGGTACTGTGAAATTTTTATTCACAGAAATTTGTTATTTATCGAATAAAACGATCTTTATTAAATATTTACTTGTCACTCCTAAAAAAGTTAAACAAACAAACTCGCTTCGCTCAAACTTTTTTATTCACCACCCCGAAAAAACGGGGTAAACTCTGGACATCCCGAAGCAAAAAGTTCGGGATAAACTCCGAAAAAAACAAAACAAAAAATAAACTAACCACTGATCTCACGGAACACACTGAAAAAAACTATTGCTCTAAACCAAAGCAGTGAAATCTTTAATGCAAATCGGTTTATCAATTAATAATTATCAATCATAAATCATAAATGTGTAGCGAAGCGAAACTATGTCAAAGAACTGATTTATATTAAATCATCTTATTAATGAACTTTCGAAACTGCATAAGTAAGAAAAGAGCTTCTTCATATATATACTTTTAAGGTAGTTTCATTTTCATATTCTTTCATAGCATTTTTCAAACCTCTTGTTTTTTCAGCATTGCTTCTGCAAAACCCACAAAAAGCGGGTGCGGTGTTAGTGGTCGGGATTGAAATTCAGGGTGGAATTGACATCCAATGAAGAATGGATGATCCTTCAGCTCTACAATCTCAACCAGGTTATTTTTTGGACAGACTCCGGAGACCAATAAACCATTTTCAATAAAATCCTTTTTATAATCATTATTAAATTCGTATCTATGTCTGTGTCTCTCCAGAATCAGGTTTGTATCATATAATTTATAAGCGGTTGAATTTTTCTTAAGTTTACACGGGAAAGACCCAAGCCGCATCGTCCCGCCCTTACTGTTAATATCCTTTTGAGTCTCCTGCAGATCGATTACGGGGAACTTTGTTTTCTCATCCCACTCTGTGGAGTTTGCATCTTTAAGTTTACAAACATTCCTGGCAAACTCAATTACTGCAGCCTGCATTCCCAGGCAAATCCCGAGGAACGGCAGATTATTCTCGCGTGCAAATTGCACCGCATTAATCTTCCCTTCAATTCCTCTCATTCCAAACCCACCGGGTACAAGAATCCCGTCAATATCTTTAAGGTCTTTTTCGAAACCGTCTTTCTCCAGTGACTCTGACTCGATCCATTTTATCTCTGCTTTTGCATTGAAAAAAGCAGCAGCATGAATCAAGGATTGCGTAATACTTTTATATGAATCTACAATATTTGTGTATTTCCCAACAACTCCAATTTTAATTGTTTTTTTCGGCTCAATTAATTTCTTTACAAAAACCTTCCAATTCTGCAGAATTTTATTTGATGTATCCTTTGGTTTAATATCTAATAATTTCATAATCCTCTTTTCAATTAACCTTTTCGAAAGTATAATAGGTACATAATATGTCGTTGTCACATCAGGAATGGGAATCACATGATCAACCGGAACATTGCAGAATAAAGATATCTTCTCCTTAACTTCCTTCCCAATATCTACGGATGACCTGCATAAAAGGATATCAGGCTGGATACCTATTCTTCTTAATTCATTCACGCTATGCTGAGTTGGTTTTGTCTTCACTTCACCAATCGTTTCGAGGAATGGAACAAGGGTCAGGTGAATATAAAGAACATCTGTTCTTTTGAAATCAAGCCTGAACTGCCTGATCGCTTCGAGAAACGGTTGGCTTTCAATATCTCCGACCGTGCCCCCGACTTCTGCAATTAAAATGTCCGGGGCATCCTTCTTCATTAAATAATGAAGTGAATCTTTAATTGCATTTGTAATATGTGGAACTACCTGAACCGTATTACCCAAAAAATCGCCCCTGCGCTCCTTCTTAATTACAGAGAAATAAATCTTACCCGTTGTAACATTATTACTTGCGCTCGTATCCTTATCAAGAAATCTTTCGTAATGCCCGAGGTCAAGGTCTGTCTCTGCCCCGTCAACTGTAACAAATACTTCCCCGTGCTGGAACGGGTTCATTGTTCCCGAATCAACATTTATATACGGATCAAACTTTAACATTGACACGTCAAAACCTAAATTACGTAACAACATCCCAATTGACGCAGCGGAAATACCTTTCCCGAGCGATGACACAACTCCACCGGTTACAAAAATGAATTTTTTCATAAGTCATTCCTTTCGTTTTTTAAACCAATATCTTTTCTATAATATTTTCCTTTAAATTTAATTTTGTCAGCTGCTCTATAAACCTTATCCCTAACCTCTTCAAAAGATAAGCCGGTACATGTAACACTTAAAACTCTACCACCGGCAGTCACTAATTTATTACCTTCCAATTTTGTCCCTGCTTGAAAAACAACAATGTCGTCATCATCAATTTTATCAAGCCCGGTAATTTCAAAACCCTTTTCATATTGAACCGGGTACCCTTCAGATGCCAGGATCAGACAGATTGAATGTTTATCCTTCCATTCGACTTTTACATCATTAAGTGTTCCGTTTATTGTGGCCTTAATTAAATCTATTATATCGGAATTAAGTAACCGCATCAGCACCTGTGTCTCAGGATCACCAAATCTACAGTTATATTCAAGGACCTTTGGTCCGGCGGATGTAATAATCAGACCGGCATATAAAAGGCCCTGGTACAGAATCCCGTCATCTCTTAACCCGTCAACAGTCGGGAGCATTATCTTCTTAATGATCTCACTGGTTAAGTCTTCTGTAATGAATGAAACCGGGGAAATCGCACCCATACCACCGGTATTAGGACCTTTACCGCCATCTAATAACTGCTTGTTATCCTGGACAGGGATTAAATTCAAAATATTATAACCGTCAGTCAGGGCAAAAACAGAAATCTCGGGACCATGAAGAAAGTCTTCAAAGACAATCCCGGACTGTTCACCAAATTTCTTTTTTACAAAAACATCTTTAATAAATTCATGTGCTTCTGTATCATTCGTTACGATTTTCACTCCTTTACCTGCTGCAAGACCGGCTGCTTTAAGAACAACTGGATAAGTGTTTAATGAAATTATCTCTTTTGAGGCGTTCTCAAAATTATAAAAAACTTTAAAGTGCGCGGTTGGAATATGATATCTCTGCATGAACTTTTTTGACCAGGCTTTATCAGTCTCGAGCCTTGACGCTTCTTTGTTAGGACCAAAAACAGAGATCGAATTCTCCTGAAGAAAGTCAACTATACCTTTCGCTAACGGAAGCTCGGGCCCGACAATTACAAGATCAATTTTATTATCTTTGATGAAATCAAGCAAGCCGTTAAAATCATTCAGATAATCAAGTTTGAATTTCCGGGTTTTCGGAGCGGTTCCGCCATTTCCATTTATCCAGAATATCTCCGTAACTTTTTCTGATTGCGAAATCTTCCAGGCAATTGAGTTTTCCCTGGCGCCTTCGCCTAAAATTAAAACGTTCACTTTAACTTCTCCAGGTTTGAAGTGTAATCTCGAAATATTTTATCTTTATGCTTGAGGAAATCTTTCAAGTCAAAAATCTTTTCCAGTTCCTTTCTTGAGAAATGTTTTGTTATCTCCGATTTGGTTAATATCATTTCTTTTAAGTCTGAATTCTTTTCCTTTGCACTGAATACATTCTTTTGAATCGTTTCATAAGCTTTCTTTCTACTGAATCCCTTCTTCATCAACTCGGTTAATAATCGCCCCGAAAACACAAACGTCCCCGCTGATTTAAGGTCCTGTTTTATCTTGACCTTATCAACCTGAAGTTCATTCAGAATCCGTGTGAAATCTTTAATTATAAAATGCAGAAGGTTCATTGAGTCAGGAAGGATTACACGTTCATTGGACGAATGTGAAATATCACGTTCGAGCCACAGCGGAATATTCTCAAGGGCAGTAACCGAATACGCACGTAATAACCTTGCAATCCCTGAGATTCTTTCAGAACTGACCGGGTTCTTTTTATGCGGCATTGCAGAAGAACCTTTCTGGCCTTTTGAAAAGCCTTCCTTTATCTCTCCAATCTCAGTTGAATGAAGTAATCGAATATTCACAGCAGCGCGTTCAAGTGCAGATACAAATATTGCGGCGTTACAAATCACTCTTGCAAATCTATCCCTTGCAACTATTTGTGTTGCCGGAAGTTCATTCTTGATCCCGAGTTTTTTGAAAACAAACTTCTCAACCTTCGGCGGGATATTTCCATAGTTCCCGACCGCCCCGGAAATCTTACCTACTGCCGACTCTTTAATTGACCTGATCAACTCCAGTAACGAACGGTGAATCTCTGAGTGCCAATTTAAAAACCTTAAACCTAATGTAGTCGGTTCTGCATAAACATTATGAGTTCTCCCGATTATTGATAGGGATTTATATTTCTTTGCAAGACTTAGGAGTGCTTTATCAAGAAGCTTTGCAATGGGAATCAAAACTTCTAAGGACTCTTTCATCTGAAGTGCAGTGGCTGTATCTAAAATATCTGAAGATGTAAGACCCTGGTGAAGGTACCGGGACGGGATATATTTTTTCTCTTCAAGAAATTCAAGAAACGCAAGGATGTCATGACGGGTAGTTTTTTCAATTGCATTGATTCTCTTACTGTCAATCTTAATGTTTCTCTTACGTCGGTTAAAAACTGATTTGGGACAATCACCTGTCTTGACCATTGCTTCAATTACTGCATCTTCAATCTCTAAGAATAATTCAAGCCGGTGATCCTCTCCCCAGATAAATTGCATCTCTTTTGTTGAATATCGTTCTATCATAATTTAACCTATTTGATTCCTAAGTTTTCCTTAAAGCTTTTTATTTTATCATATTCTCCGAAAATTCGCAATACAAAAATAAACGCATTAATTAACCCGGCCTTATCAAATGACATGCACGCAACAGGAACTCCCTTCGGCATCTGTACAATTGAAAGGAGGGCATCAATTACAACCGGTGATGATGAAATTGGAACACCAACTACAGGAAGGTCGGTGACTGCAGCGGCTAAGCTCGGTAGAAGTGCGGAGTAACCCGCAACACAAATAAAGACACCATCTTTTTTACTCTTGACATAATCGAGTAATTCATACGTGTTTCGATGAGCTGATAAAACCTTCTTCTCAAATTCGATACCGGACTTCTCTAAACTGGGTTCGACTAAATCAAAATATTTAAAATCAGATTTACTGCCGAAGATTAAATAAATATTTTTCATTTCCAAATTGCCTCCCTTAAAATATATTTACTGCGTTGTGCTCCAAGTGAAACGATTGAAGCTTTTATATTTAAAAATTTCTCAATGAATTTAATATAGCTTCTTGCATTCTTCGGCAGTTCCTTGTATAAATCCATGTCACCAAGATTCGGCTGCCAGCCTTTTATTAACTTCAGCTTTAAATCTTTCGTTTTAAGAAATGCCTTTTCAAGATTGTTTTTTCTTACTGAGCTCTTAGTTCCGGTAAAAACTCCAATTTCATCGAACCCGGAAAGAACATCCAGCTTGGTCAGAGCA
>DAOVMD010000030.1 GCA_030630935.1 Candidatus Mcinerneyibacteriota bacterium
AGCAATGAATTGCTGGGCTATTATCAATTGTCCTTACAGGACAAATATTGAAATTAAAAATATCGCAAACTCATATAACTCTATTCTCTGCCCTCGGTTTTCTAATATCTACGAAGAGAACAGAGTCCCCATATTAGGAAAATTAAAAATTTATATTATAAGCCTGCTGTGAATATTATGAATAGTCCAGAAGGTCATCGGGAATGCACTCCATAAACATTCCATAAGCGCTTTATATTAATAAAAAAAGTGGTCTCCTTTTATCTTGCCAATAACCATCAATCATAAATGCGGAGTAAAGCGAAGCTTATATCTATAAAACGACTGTTCTCTACTCTCTGCTATCTGCTCTCTACTCAATCTATATCCCCTAATGCCCAATTACCTTTAATCTTGAGAAAGGCAAAAAGTCGTTTCCCTGAACCGTCCCCGTCTTTGAAGGTTACTTCAAGGATATTCCACTCTCCTTCCGACTCGGACTTTACAGTATATTTAGTAATTTCATACGGTCCATAAACATCGAGGTCGCGTTTTATTCTTCTGCAGGTGTTGTCTACCCTGGTTCTTTCATTAGCATTTGAGTAGTCATAAACATCCTTCCACTTTCTATCTTTATCTTTTCCGCGGTAAACTAAATATTCATCCGCCTTTGAAAAGTCTCCAGATTTACAAATTTCAAATAACTCATTTAACCTTTTCTTTACCTGTTCTTCCTTACTTAGTCTTCCACCCATCATGTTACACGAAACAAAGACCAAGCTTATTAATACACCGATTACTACGATAAACACGAGCTTTTTATGCATTATTCACCTCATTTATTTTTAAGTATTTTTAGTGATTTATTACAAAATTCATATTCACGGTCAAGGTCATGTATTTTATAAAATATCTTTAGGTTCTCATAGCGTTCTTCCGGAGAGATCTTGGTAAGCCAGCATATCTTTTTCATACATTCAGGACAAAGCCACAATGGGTTTCTATTCATTTCAACAATACCGTTCTCCCTCGCACATATTGTAATAAACTTATCAATACACCGATTACTACGGCAGGCACGAGATTATTGTGCATTCTTCACCTCACTTATCTTTAATTATTCTTAAGGACTTATTACAAAAATCATATTCACGGTCAAGTCCATATTTTTTATAAAACCTCTTCAGGTTTTCATAACGTTCTTCAGGAGTGAGCTTGGTAAGCCAGCATATCTTTGCCATGCATTCAGGGCAGAGCCATAAGGGGTATCGATCCATTTCAGCAATATGATTACCCCCGCACATATTGCATTCGTACTTTATACAATGATTCATTGAGAACATATGTCCCATCTCGTGTGAAGTAAGTTTCAGCACCCTGATTAGAAATTTCTTATTGATTTTTCCATCTTTAATTGGGCTGCCATAGTTCCAGAGTGAGCATACTGCAACCCGGTTCCATAGAGATGCTTCCCCGTGAACATAATTCCAGCCTGGGCCTGGCCACAACCCATCCTGTGTTATTGCAAAGTATGCCGCTGCATCGTTCGGAATTTTTTTGAGTAAAATATCATAAAGAATATATCTTGTATTAAATTGTAGTGTTCCGTCAATAGGCGATTTCCTTCTCATTTTCTTCGGGATTTTAGAAGTGGCGATAATGTCGCCTTCTTTAACCGGGATATTAAAATATACGGCAAGGAATTCTTCGGTTATTTTTAAAATTTCCTTTTCTTGACTGGTTAACTCGCCTAATTGTGAAATGTAAAGGTATTTTTTCTTTTCTGTTGGCAGGATTGGATCTAAATCAAGGTATTCTTCGAACGTTTCTCCTGGTTCATCGTGTTTAGCCAACCAATCATGGGGTCCGGGCTTGCCGAGTTTTTTATGGAGTTTTATTAAAGAGTTTTTCTTTTTAATTAGATCATTTTTATATTCTACTTGTTTAGTTATCAAGCCCAAGTTTGATGCTGAGCTTAAAAGAATAAATACTATAAAGGAGAATATAAAAAGGGAGAAACTTTTTTTCATTATTAATTTAATGCTTAGACTCCGATTCCACGGGCAAGTTTATTAAACTGTATTAGAAGTTTTGCAAGTTTCGGGTGTTGAAAAACCGTAATATTAATTAATGCTGCAATTGCTGCTGTTGAATCGAGTATCTCATCAATCGGACCTTCAGGACCTGTCCAAATATCTTTTAACTTTTTATAAACAATTTTCTTTGCTTCGTCAGGGTCCATTTCATTTAGTTCTTTTTTTAAATAATCAACGATATCCTCAAACTCATGTTTATCTAACCAGGTTCCGTGACACTTTGGACACCAGTCAATTACGATTGGTGAATCGCCAAATGTTGTTGCAAGAAGTTTTTCTTTCTTACAAATTGGACAATCTCTATTTGAGATAATTGCATTTGCTTTTTCAAGATTCTCAATCTCATCATCCAGCCATCTCAAGGTTTTCCAGCTATGAGCATCAATTTTATCTTTTAAATCTCTTAACTCATTTTTATCGAGCCAAAGCCCCTTACAGGATGGACAGCCTTCAATTTCGAAGCCGTGATAATTATAGGAATTAAGGAATTCCCCGCAAGCAGGGCAGTAGTGTTCTGTTTTTGACTTTAATTCAGAACCCTTCAAAGGAAGGAGATCGGTGTCTTCTCCTCGCTGACTGCATTGAAGCCGGATTCTTTTATACCAGAGAGGGAGGTGGACATTATTTAAGAACTCTGAGAAACCCTTCCCTTTAATAGGCATGATATCAGAGAGTTTTTTATTAATTAAATCAAGCTGACCTGCGTTTAACCAAAATCCACCGCAGTTATGACATTTGCCAAGGGTTATCTCGTCGTTCTCTATGAAATGAACTCTATCTAATTTTGCATACTTACATTTGGGACAATTTATTTCCGGAGCTTGATCATTCTTAACTTTATCTTCTGAACAAAACTCGATATCCCCATCAACCTGATATGCCATTTTATTTAGTTCGCCTTCAGGGAGCCATAGACTTCCGCATTTCTCACAGATATGATATGTAACTTGGTTGTCCTTGATTTTGACAATATAAGTTGTCAGGCCGGATCCGCAATTTAAACAATTCATATTATTACCTCCTTTTAAAACAATCTCTATTATATCAGAAAATCTATTGTTTTTCAAATAATTCTTTTTAGAAAATTTAATTAAAAACTTGTCTATAAATATTTTTAATTAATGCTTCCTAATCTGATCTACCTTGCTTTTAATCGAATCAATTTTTGTTTCAATTCGTTTTAAGCTTGAATGGAGAAGATTAACTCCGCCGGTAATTAGTGTTTTTAGTAATAATGCAGCAATAAATAATAGTGTGAATACTATCGCATAGATTATAATGTTTACAAATTGTTTTGGGATCTCAAGAATTACATTATCAATCCTTATTCTCCACAAACTTGAAGTCCCGGGAAATATTTCAAGAAAATTCTCGAGAGTTTTTGGATTCTCAAAGATTTCAATAATTCTGAAGAAAATCCAACCTGCAATAACAACACCAAATATAATAAGGAAGGCTCCAAGTATTAACTTAACGTTTTTACTATAATCGAAATCGCCTGCTTTCTCACTGCTGTTTCCAATTGGATTATATTGATTCATATTATCACCTTTTTATTTATTATATCATTTTAATCCGGAAATTTCAACAACTTATTATACACTCAAACTTTTTTATTTAACAGAGAACTAACGAGAACATAAGAGAACTAAAACAAAAAAACAAAGAAAAAAAAAGAAAAAAGATTTTTTAACAGGGACTTTTACGAGACTTGTAAAGGACTTTTATATATTGTAAAAGTTGGAATTAATATAAGATTTTACTTAGGGAATATGTTTTTTAAGGTTTTAATTGGTAAAAAGACGAAACTATGAAATGGGATGATTCATAGTATAGGGTTCTAAGCAAAAAGATAACCCGTTTAATTTTGCAGATAAAAACTTAAACTTTTGAGGTTGTAAAATTTCTTTGAAATCAAAAAAATATCAATATTAAATAAAGAGAATTTGTTATTTTAATCCCTTACAAGTCTCGTAAAAGTCCCTGTCTATTTTTTTATTTTTCTTTTCATCTCATCAATCTCTGTAAAAAATATGAATACCGATTGCCATTTTAAATATCTAAAGATTTTTATTTCAATGTATTAATTTAAAATATTGTAATTAGAGATAAATCTTGAATTATTAGTACCTGTTAAAAAAGGTCCCTGATAAATTTTACTTCTTCATGGAGAAGGGTCATGCTTTTCTTTTTTATGGTTTCTTCAATTATAATTGGGACATCAAGTGCGAAAACCATTTCAATTGATTTCATAAAATTACTTGTCACTGTTCTCAAGGACTGGTGATCTCTTCTTCTATAAGTTCCACTTAAATGAACTTGAGTAAGACGGTTTCCAAATTTCTTTAGGAGGCGTTTCGTCTTATCTTTCGACCACAAATATGCGTGAGCAACATCAAGACAAAAGCCCATATTTGGATATTTTTTGAAGACGTCTATTAATTTAACAATTGTAAATATCTTTACGGGAGGAAGATTTTCTGTTGACATTTTAAATTTATACTTATTAAGAATTCGGGGTTCAGGGAGCTCAGTAGGGTGAATTACTACATTTTTTGCATTAATATCTTTGTATATATCATCTATAATATCAAGTTGTTTAATCAATTCCTTTTCGTCAACCGAACCTCTTAATAAATTAAAGGGCGCATGAATTGAAACATATTTAAGTGACTTTAGCCAATTTCTATTATCGTTTGTAATATCAAAGGCATAAACTTCTTCCTTCGTGGCAAACGTAATCTCAATCCCGTCAACCTTTAGATTTTTTGCATAATCAATTAATGCGTTCCGATTTTTTGATTTCGTCCAATTCCAAATTGTTCCAAGTGCAAAACATAACGTTTCCAAATTGGTTCCTTTCGTTTAATAACTTATAACATAATTATCAGATAATGTCAAGATTTAAATATTCAAATGTTCAAGGCATACTTTGCATGCGTTCAATAGCTAAAAGTTCAAATGTTCAAGTGTTCAATAGTTAAAGTGTTACAAACACGTTTAAATGTGCGGAAGTTGAGATGGTTAAATTGTTGAAATGTTAAACAAGTATAGAGGGTTCAACCATTGCATTTGCGCTCTATTATCTGTTCTCATCTTTCTGATCTCTGCTAAAGCAACAGAGTTGCTTTAGCATGTTTCGCATGCGTTCAAGTGTTTAAGGGTTCCCAGAGCAGAAAACAAAAAACCTAAATATTTGATTTCTTTTAAATTATGTGATATAATATAAATTAAAGAACTATGAAGGAGAATTATGAAAAGACAAACAAAACCTGGTTTTGGTATAGAAGGATTTTCCAAATCAAAATTTAAATATGATGAAAAGGGAAATATAATAGAAGAAAAATATGTTGGTACAAATGGACAATTGAAAGAGCTTGATTATAATGGTTATGCCATAATGCGGTGTAAGTATGATGAGCGGGGAAACACTGTTGAAGAAAAATTTTTTGGTTCAGATGAGCAATTAAAAGAGCGAAGAGACATGGGGATTGCCATAATCCGCCGAAAATTCAACAACAAGGGCAAGAAAATAGAAGAGAGCTACTTCGGGTCGGATAACCAAATGAAAGAGCGAGCGGATTACTCTATTGCAATAATTAAATATAAATATGAAAATAATGGAAATGTTGAGGAGAAATATTTCGGGATTGATGAAAGTTTAAAAAACCGCAAGGATTTGGGGGTTGCCATAATACGGAAGAAATTTAATAAGCAAGGCAATTTAACTGAGGAAAGTTTTTTCGGAACCGATGACCAATTGAAGAGTTTTAAAAATTCAGGTATTGCAATAATCAGGTATAAGTATGATGAACAGGGAAATTCGATTGACCAAAGATATTACTGTAATGTTCATAAATTGAAGGAGCGTGAGGATACAGGTGTTGCTATCACTCAGTATAAATATGATGAGCAGGGAAACGCTGTAGAAGAAAGATTTTTTAATACTGATAAAAAATTAACAGAAAATAAAAAAATAGGAGCAGCTATACTCAAGTTTAAATATAATAAGAACGATCAAGTCCTGGAGTTAAGGAGTTTTGGAAAAGACGAGAAATTAATAGATATGACAGAGCCTATGGGTGGTAGTGCGATAATTTGTTTTAAATATGATAAAAATGGAAACAGAATAGAGATAAAGTACCTGGATATTAACGGTAAATTAAAAGAAATCAAAAACGTTGGTGCTGCCATATTACGTTGGAAATATAATGAACAAGGGGAAGTAATTAAAACTCAATTTCTAAACCGAAACGAAGAAATAATTCTCAAACAGTAAAGAACATTAAGGGACGGTGCTCCCATTTTGTCCCATTTTCCTTTATAATTACCCATATATTGGAGCTCACGGTTTTGGTGAATTTTTGAAGTAAACATAATAATGGGACAAAATGGGAGCACCGTCCCTTAATTATTATTTAAATTTGATTTTTTATTATATTTATGATATAATGAACATAATAGAAAAATCGGAGATATAAAGTTGTTTAATATTCCTTCTGGAGAGATGAAACATCCTGAGCAAGCGATTGAAAAAGAGTGGTTGGTAACGAATTTTCTTGGTGGTTTCGCATCATCATCAATTATTCTTTGTAATACGAGGAGATACCACGGGTTATTAAATATATCATCCAGTCCACCGTATAACAGGTATCATACCGTTTCATCAATAGACGAAGAGATTTTAATAGACGGAAAATCATTTAAACTTGGAGTCAATCAATACCCCGGTGTTTTTAATCCGGTCGGTTATAATTATCTTCAGAATTTTCAATTTGATCTTTACCCTTTATTTTCTTACAAGCTGGACACTGTTTATCTTGAGAAGGAAATTTTCATGGTTCCCTTTAAAAATGAAGTTATAATAAACTACAGATTTTTAAATGTATTTGAAAAAGAGTTAACGTTTTATTTTCGACCTTATTTTTCCATAAGAAGTATTCATGATTTACATTCAACTTATCTTGACGAGATAAAAGGTCCAAGAATAGAGAAAAATGAATTTAGTTTAGAGATTGATTGGTTTCTTCACCCTATCAGGGTTCGTTCAACTGCCGGGTTATGGAAGAAGAGTTTCAAAGACCTGCGGCGTGTGATTTATAAAAAGGAAGCGCAGCGAGGGTTAGAGTTTAATGAGGACTTGTATTCCCCTGCATATCTTGAGTTTTCTTCAAAAAAACAAAAAATAGAATTTTCACTCAGGGTCTCCGCTGAAGTTATTTCATATTTTGATCCATATCAGGAGAAGCAGAATTTTATAAATGAAAAAAATAAATTTATGAATAAGGCAGGTGCTGTTGAGGAGGTTGACAGGATTCTTCTGAATGATGCTTCAAATTTTATTTCATTAAAAAAGATTGATCGTGAGAATTTTACAAAGACAATAATTGCCGGGTACCCCTGGTTTGAGGACTGGGGTCGAGATACAATGATTTCAATTCCCGGTTTATTATTAGAAACCAATCAAACAGAGACTGCGTATGAGATATTAAAAGAATTTTCTAAACGTATTAAAAAGGGATTGGTTCCAAATTATTTCAGTAATTATTCTGCGCCTTCATATAATACCGTTGATGCATCGTTATGGTTCTTTATTGCTATTTGGGAATATTACAAAAAGGTAAATAACATTGATCTTATCCGAAAGGAATTTCTAAAACCCCTGAATGAGATAATGAAGAGTTATCTTCACGGGACTTCATTTGGAATTCATTGTGATAAATCTGACATGTTAATTTCTCAGGGTGAAGAAGGAACTCAATTAACCTGGATGGATGCCAAGATTGGGGAGAAGGTTTTTACTCCCCGAATTGGGAAGCCGATTGAGATTCAGGGTTTATGGTACAACGCATTAATGATTCTTTCCAAGTTTACTGAGGATAAAACTGTTCTTAAGCGGCTTAAGGAGAATTCAGAGAAGGTAAAGAATTCAATCTTAAAGAAATTCTGGTTAAAGGATAAAGGATATTTAGCAGATGTCATCCGAAATGATAATTCTATCGACGATTCACTACGGCCAAACGCTCTGATTGCGGTGTCTCTGCCTTTTTCATTTTTAGATTCGGAGAAACATAAACAGATGCTTCAAATTATTACAGAGAAATTATTAACCATAAATGGTCTCCGCTCTTTATCACGGGATAACCCTGAGTATATTGGTTACTATGAAGGAGACCGATATATGCGTGATTCTGCATATCACCAGGGAACAGTATGGTCATGGTTAATCGGTCCTTATATTTTTTCAATGCTGAAGTATAACAAGGATAATGATAGTATTAAAAACTTCTGCAGAAAAACAATAGATAATATTTTAATACACCTTAATGATGGTTGTTTAGGTTCGGTCTCCGAGATATTTGATGGGGAATTTCCATTCAAGGCCCGGGGGTGCTTTGCACAGGCTTGGAGTACGGCCGAATTAATTAGAGTTAGAAAATTATTGAGAGAATAATTTATGAAAAAAATTAAAATACTATAGGAGAGAAAAATCATGTTTGGTAAATTTTCAAAAGAAGACCAGGTTTATAAAAAGATTGATGAATTTTTAAACCTCGGAACAGATTGTTTAAGCAAGCTGTCAGAGACTCTTCAGTTGTATTTAGAGAATGATAAGAAGTATGTTGATTTCTCATATTCCGTTCACCGGATAGAATCAAAGGCAGATGATATTCGAAGAGAGATAGAACAGTTTCTCATGGAAGGTGCTTTTCTTCCCTTGTTCAGAGCTGATATTATCGGTTTCTTAGAGAAAACCGACGGGGTTCTGGATAAGTGCGAAAGCCTATGTGATTATTTGGTTTTATTTAAACCAAAATTTCCCGAGGGAATGGCGGGAGGTCTTCAGGAAATTCTTGATCATACGCTAAAAGGATATTCTTTTTTATGTGAAGCTTATTATATGCTGCTTAATGACTTGAAAAAGGTTAGTGAACTATGTTTGAAGATTGAAAGAGAAGAAGGAAAGGTAGATAAGATCGAATGGAATTTGCAGAAAACATTGTTCGATAATGAAAACATTGAGCTTGCTGAGAAAATTTTATTAAGAGATTTTATTTCATTCATTTCAGATATTTCTGATATCATTGAAGATAGCTCTGACAAAATTGAACTAATTCGAATGACTAGAAACTTATAATATTGTAACGAAGGAATTTTATGTTAGCTTTTATTCAAAGTTTCTGGCGTTTAACATCCGGAGTCTTTTTAGGTTGGGGACTAGGAGCAAATGACGCTGCAAATATTTTTGGAACCGCGGTTTCAAGTAAACTGGTAAAATATAGAACCGCGATTATTCTCACTGCCTTTTTTGTAATCATCGGGGCTTTATTAGAAGGTTCAAAAACGTTTGATACAATTGGAAAATTATCTAGCCTAACTCTTAATACTGCTTTCATCGCATCGTTCGCTGCAGGACTTACTGTTTTGATAATGACCACCGTGAAACTTCCTATTTCTACTTCTCAAGCGATAGTTGGAGCAATTTTAGGAATAAGCATTTTTTATAGACAGGGTATCGACTTTAGTAAACTTACAAAAATTTTAATTTGCTGGGTTTTAACTCCGCTTGGTGCTGTTGTTATAAGTTTTATTCTTTACAAAATCATTGACTTTATCCTTTCAAAGATTCGCTACGGTGAAAGGAAACTTCATTTGATTGTAAAGATTGGTGTCATTCTCTCCGGATGTCTTGGAGCATATTCATTGGGTTCAAACAATGTTGCGAATGTCACAGGTGTTTTTGTTGGAATTGATGGACCCGGACAAATAACTCCGTTTATGGGAACCTTAATCGGCGGAATAAGTATTGCCCTTGGTGTCCTGACTTATAGTAAAGCTGTTATGAGGACAGTGGGGAAGAAAATTACGACCCTAGGTCCGATCACTGCATTCATTGCGGTTCTCGGGTCTGCGATAACCGTCTATATCTTCACTCAGGTGGGGGTGCCGGTATCAACTTCACAAGCAATTGTCGGGGCTGTCGCGGGAGTAGGCCTTGTTAAAGGAATGAACGTAATTAACTTTAGAACAATCGCGAACATTGGCGTCGGCTGGGTATCGACACCTCTTATTGCCGGTACGGTCGCTGCATTAATGTGTTTATTTATTAAATAAATATTAATTTTTCCTTTTAAACTTTCAGAATTATTTCCAAATATTGGAACAAATAAAATTTTATTCTCCTTTATTCCCGCCAAAAAAATCTCCGGCTGATACAAAACCTAATAAAAATATTGACGGCGGTTTTGTCGTTGGAAATATCTTAAAATTAATGTAATTATCTAAAACAGAAGAAAACTTTTTAACAGGAACTGGACAAAACTTGTAAAGAACAATAGCATCGCTTCGCTTGATGCTTTGCTCGCTAAGACGCAAGCTATATAACTACGCATATATAATTCGTCATTCAAGATTTTATTTTAATATATTTTCACGATGTCGCGAATTCGTATATACGAAATCGTGCAACTAACATTTTTAATAATTTTCAGGTACGAAAATAATGGGTTTATTGACGATAATAATATACGCAGTTATATAGATCTCACTTTGTTTCGATACACAAGCTCGATGCGCAATAAAAAAGTAACGATAAATTACTTAAGTTTTCTAGAGCTTGAAAATTTCTTAAAATACAAAGTTATTTTTTCCCTTTCTTCGATATGAATTCTGGGAAGCTCTATTGCTTTAGTTTTTCCATTTCTTAATTTTAACTTAACATAAAACTTATTAATTTTAACAACATCTTCTATCTCTTCTAAAAGTATTACTTCTTTTTTATTTCGAAATTTGTGAAAAATTATTTTATCAGGACATAATGTTAAGTACGGTTTTTTTATCTTAGATATAATTAATAAAATCATTTCTAATATTCCGCCTAAAATTATAATAATAAAAGCATATTCAGACATAAACCCAAAAAAATCATAGAAAGCCTGTTTGTTTATATGATAAAAAGAAAAGAAAGCTATTATAAATAATATTATTAAGGTTAAGATTAAAAAAATAAACCCAAGAGAAGTTGGAAGCATTATAGCGTGAAATGTCTTATTCGTTTCTTTTACGTTTTTATTATGTAATGACGTATTGTTGTTCGATATCCCCATCTTTGAAACTTTATCTTTTATAATTTCTTGCCGTAGATTCGGTATGTTTTATATTTTTTTGCACCAAATACTTTTTCTGCAGTTCGATGAATAAGGACATTTTCTTCAAGTACCCAGGAAAATTCTACATATTCGTATTTATATTTTTTCGATGCTTGAAATGATTCATAAAAAAGCACGGAATCTATTCCTTGTTTTCTGTACCCTTCTCTAATACCAAGTAAAATAACTCTTGCTTTTTTTATTTTATTTCTATTTAATAAAAAAGTTAAAATTCCTAACGGTGAAAGCCGACCATTCATTTTTATAAAAACTTCATTATAATCCGGAACGATTAAGATAAATGCAACTGGTTTTCCGTCGACAAATGCAAACCTTACCAGTTCTGGTTTTACCAGGTCTTTCAAGCCGTCAGCGACCATGTCCATCTCTCTATCGGTCATTGGAACAAAACCCCAGTTATCACTCCAGGCATTGTTATAAACTTCTTTAATATATCCAAGTTCCCGTTTAAAATTTTTAAGGTCTACTCCCCTAGTTTCAATTTTATTTCTTTCTTTAATTTTCTTTGCAACTCGTTCCAGCTTGGGAGGAATATCAAAATCTAGTTTTGCCAATAATGCAAACAACTCTTTATAGTTTGTTATACCACATTTTTTATATAGTTTTATATAATATTTTGGATTATATGTCATCATCAATACTGGTGGACTATCAAAACCCTCTATTAATAGACCGCACTCATCATTAGTTGATGGGTTCATCGGTCCGATCATATCTGTAAGACCTTGCTTTCTGTTCCAGTCTTCTGCTGTTTTAAAAAGTGCTTCAGAAACGTCTTCGTCATTAATTGATTCAAAAAAACCAAAATATCCGGAATTTGTCTTGCTGTGCTTTATAAAATTATCGTCCCTTATTGCAGCAATGGTTCCTGAAAATTTTCCATCTTTATATGCCATAAAAAGTTCTGCATCACCATGATCAAAGAAAGGACTTTTTTCTTTATCTAAAAGTTTTATTTTTTCACTTATAATTGGCGGGACCCAGTTTTTATCACCCTTATAGATTTTCCAGGGAAATGTAACAAACTTTTTTAAATCACGTTTTGTTGTGACCTTTCTAATTTCTATATTTGACATTTGCACTCCTTAAATTAAATAATATTTAATTCTTTTCCAATTATTTCAAATGCCTTAAGTGCTTTATCCAACTGCTCTTCTGTATGAGTTGCCATAAAGCTTGTTCTAATCAATGAATCGCCTTGAGGTACAGCTGGTGGAACAACCGGGTTAACGAAAACACCGCTATCAAGCAGCATTTTTCTCATTTTAAATGCGAGCATGAAATCACCAACTCTAATAGGGATAATCGGAGTTACTGATTCTCCTGCATCAAAACCTAGATCCTTAAAACCTTTCCTCATCTTTTCTGTATTCTTCCACAATTGTTCTCTTCTCTCCGGTTCATTTTTAATAATATCAAGAACGGCAAGGACTGTTCCTAAAGATGCCGGTGGTAAGCTTGCACTAAAAATTAATGTTCTTGAGTGATGCCTAAGGTAATGAATTACGTTTTCGGGTCCTGCAACATAACCCCCTATGGTGGCAAATGATTTACTAAAAGTATTCATTATTAAATCAACTTCATCTTCCAGACCAAAGTGTTCAGCAGTTCCACGACCATTTGAGCCTAATATTCCTACAGAATGTGCATCATCAATTAAAATTCGAGCATTATACTTTTTCGACAGCTCAACTATATTCGGCAAATCGCATAGGTCTCCTTCCATACTGAAAACTCCATCCACAACAATAAGTTTTCCAGAGTCTCCGGCTTTTTTAAGCATTCTTTCTAAATCCTTCATATCATTATGTTTAAACTTCAAGATCCTTCCAAAGCTTAACCGGCATGCATCAATTATACTCGCGTGATCTAATTTATCAATAATAACAAAATCTCCTCGATTTACCAAGGTAGGAATTATTCCGAGATTTGTCTGAAATCCTGTTGAGAAAGTAATCGCGGTTTCCTTTTTCAAAAACTTCGCTAACTTCTCTTCAAGTTTCCGATGAAGATCAAGTGTTCCGTTCAAAAATCTTGAACCTGCACAGCCAACTCCATACTTCTCAAGTGC
>DAOVMD010000043.1 GCA_030630935.1 Candidatus Mcinerneyibacteriota bacterium
ACAGGCCCGCCTGCGCCATCAATTCCAATTAGTAAAGTTTTCATCTAACCCCCTTTTATTATTTTGTTCTCAATATACCGGAACATTTTCGATTTATCCGATTTCTTTTCGCGCTCCCATTTTGCTCCGAGATATGTGCCAATATCCTGAGCGATAGAAATAAGAATGTTTTTAAAGATGTAATATAATTTAAAAATTGAGTTTAGGTTAGATTTCAAAACAGTTTTGGTTTTATTCTTTATATCTCCTAAAATCCCTTTGATTAGAGAGGTTTTATTTGGGAATAACTGCAGGCCATAAATATTGTAATTAACTTTATGATCAATAAAGCGTCTTTTGAATTCATAAAGAGGACTCCGGTCGTGTGAGTGAATCACAGGAGCTGATGGCTGGAATGCAATCTTATAATCATTCAATAAAATTGTTTTCCCCCACTGGTGATCTGATGCAAATTGTGAATCAGGTAAAGGAAACTTCTCCCAAAGATCTCTTCTGATAGCTGATGCCACATTATCAAAATTAACTTTCAATCTTTTCTCAATAGGGGATAACTTGTTAAATTTTTCAACTGATTCAATGGAAATAATTTGAAACTCATCCTTACCTGCTACCCAGTTTCTTATCCCTTCAACACTAACAGGATTTTCAAAAGCTCTTGGTATCTGCCTGCAATATACTCCTGCAATCTTATTATCCAGCTCATAAGTACTAATTAAATTATTCAGCCAATATTTATCATAAGGGATTGCATCCTGTGTAAGGAAGACGAGAAACTTTCCTTTTGAAATCCCCACCCCGTAATTCCGGGTTTTACCATGACCAAATTCACGGGGTCGGATCTTTATTAACTGAGCCGGATACTTTTTAATTATTTTTAATGTTTTATCTTTTGACCCGGAATCAATGATTATTACTTCAAAATCAAAGGCGGTCTCTTGAGAAAAGAGCATGTTTAAAACTCGATCTAAATATTTCTCACCATTCTTTGTTGGAATAATAATTGAAACACTAATCATTATGTTTATCCTGCACTTCTAAGTCATTAATTAAATCCATGAATAACAGATGTATCCTTATTAAAAAACTTACGATTAAATTCATGTCAATCTTAATTTAAAAGTTAACCTATATATCCTAAATCTTTAAGCTGCTTCTTAATCTTATCCATATCTCTCTCATCAATATTCTTTTCAGATTGGATAATGGTTTCATAAGGCTGTTTAGATTTTGCTGTATTTATAAAATTTTCATTTAGTAGTTCAACCGGGATTCGTCCATCCATATCAATGCCAATAGGGACATTTAGAATCGATAAAATTAAAGGAACAATATCTAGGATTGATAGAGTTGCTCTGTTTTGCTGAGGTTTAAATGCAGGTCCATAACCTGCATAGAATCCATTTAGATGATGCATTCCAAATCGTTGATTAGAAATCAAGAGGTCATTCAGGAGGATTTTAGAGTCATAAACCTGAAAATGCATATTATGCATTTCTTTCGACCTCATAATATTCGGATTATGCTGAATCTCTAATCGATTGTCAAATTTCCTCAATACTGTAAATAGCTCAAGGTTATTTTCGATTAGTCTTATAGATTTAATTTTATTAAATGTAGCATCAATCAATTCTCCTGGCAGCTCAATTGTAATAAATCCGTGAGCATAAGTCGGTTTTGCAATTCCATCAAGCTTTAAAGCTTTTATCATTCCAATCTCTGAAATCCTGAATGTCTTTTGTAATTCTGGAGGGCATGGTTGTGAACCGTGATCAGAGACTATGATATAATTTGTATTTTCAGAGTTGGCTTCCATGATCCTGGCTAATTGCTTATCAAATTCAATGTAATATTCTGGAATTAAATTCTTCAATTTATTCCGGACTTTAAAATCTAAATTTGTGAACCATTCCGGTTTATAATGATGCATGAAAATATGCTGAAAAGCGTCAGCTCCATAGTATGCAATTACTCCAAAATCAGTATGAAGTTTTCTTAGTAGATGAATAAAAACATCTGTTTTTAGGTAAAGATTACCAAAATGAATTTCAGGTGATGTTGCCTTCCGCCCTATATGAGGAAATTTTCGTTTTACTTTTTTAAGGTATGATATCGTATTATTTGTCAATCCAAATTTCTTCAGCTTTTTAAACTCTCTCGGTTTATAATGAAACCAATGTTGAGCAAAGTTAAATTCAGGAGGATCAGTAAGGTCATTAACTTTTACCCAGATATTTGGGATCATGAAATTGTAAATGGTTTCAGGCGGTGCAGTGAAAAATGCACCGATTGTCCCAATTGATAAACCCAGGTGATGTAAAACCTCCCAGACCCTACGAGCTTTCAGTTCGGATTTATTACTGTAAAAACCAAATATATTATGTTTATCTCTTTTCTTTCCTGTATAAATAGTTGTCCAGACAATCGGTGAAATTGCCGGATTTTCAGATTTCAGGATTCCACAACAACCATCCTGACAAAACTTTTTTAAAGTAAGCAGTTTCCCTTCATCAAGTAAGGGTTGAATAAATGTTAAAGTTGCTGCATCGAGTCCGATTAAAATTAATTTTGTTTTTGCTTTTTTATATTGAACAATAGGTTTTTCTTTACGAAATAGTTTTTTAAAAAAGTTCATTATACAATTCCTCTAATCTGATTACATGATTGTTTATATTAATTTCATTTTTAAATTCAGGCTTAAAATCAAAAGCTTCAGTTTGTATAATTATTGATTTTATATTTTCAGCCAAATTACTGGAATCACCTACTTGAAATACCGCACCAGCTCCGGTTACTTCAACTAATTCCTTCATCCCACCCAGGTCCGAGACTAAAAATGGTAATTCGGAAAGATAACTTTCATATATAATTATGGGTGAGTTCTCATACCATTTTGAAGGGACAACAAGCAGGTTCATCTGCTTTAATATTTTTGGAACATCTGTATTGTCAATCGCACCATGAAAGAAAATATTCTCTTCAGGAATTGTTCTTGCCCAGGTATTAAAATATTTATCATCGCCGCCATTATAACCGTAGATATGTAGTTCGGGGTTTCTTTTTATTTTCAGTTTTTGAAAAACTTTTACTAAAATATCCAAACCCTTATGAGGAAGGATTGAACCAATATAAATAATTTTAAATTTATCAGTATTCTTTTTAATATCCGGTAAGATAAATCTTCTAATATCTAATCCGTACCTTAGCACTTTGAAATTCTTATTATTGATTCCATTCTTTTTATGAACATCCATCAAGAAAAAAGAAGGTGATATTACCGCATTAGCATTATTTAAAATATTAACCAGGTATTTATTTCTTTCCCGAACAAGCTTAACTCCAAATGGTATAAGTAAATTTGCAGTAAGAGCAAGGTGATACTTTTGCCTGATACATTCCATACAGTTACCTGGATTACTATTATCACAAAGTATACCTGACGGTTTCAGCATTTGAATCAAGGGGCATATAAACCAGAAATCATTAAGTGTTACAATATAAGGAATATTAATCTTTTCAAGAAATCCCGATGATAATTTTATCAAGTGCTGAATATGTAAAAGGTCCGGTTTAAATTCATTAATTACTTTTAAAATAACTGTATCAAGTTTTTTATTGAAATATGTACTTTTAAATCGTTTAATTGGATTCAATCGGGAAGCTTTATTACCAATTGTATAGATTGAAATATTATCTTCTCTTTTGAATTCGATAGATTTATCTTTTACCTTTTCTGAAAATGCAATGATTCCCACTTCAAGATTTCGCCCAGCTAAATGTTTTGCTAATGTATAAGTGTATATTTCAGTCCCACCTTTCTTTTCGGGTGGGATTCCATTTGAAACAAGTAATATCTTCATAAAACTATGCCTTGTTTAGTAGCTTGAAATAATAATTTTGAATCTCAACTGCATTATCCCGGATAGCTTTAACTTTAGGTAGTTTTTTACTTAGTTCAGCTAAGTCATATTTCTTATTAAGAATACTTAGTATAATTTCTTTTAATGAATCCGGATCATTTGCTTTGAATTGTAATCCGCTTACATTATGCGGAACTAACTCTGCCATTCCTCCGATATCCGATGTTATTAAGGGAACCCCGCACATATATGATTCATGAATTGTTAGAGGTGAGTTCTCATACCAGATACTGGGGATAATCAATGCGTCAAATCTCTTAAGTACATTACCAATATCTTTATTTTCATATCGGCCCATAAGTTTAATTTTATCATTTCTTAGCATTTGTTTTATATCATGTGAATATATTTTCTTCGTTTTCAGATCACCCCAAATCTCAAGCTTCACAGGTTTATCTTTTAATTCGTTAAAGGCTTTAATTAAAATCCCGAGTCCTTTATGCGGGAGAATTGAACCAATGAACCCAAATGTATATTCTTCTATGTTCTTCGGGATTACCTTTTTCCCCGGGTATAAAGCATGCTCCATTCCATAATCAGAATGAATAATCCGCTCGGGGTCAACTCCCCAGGCCACATAAACCTCTCTCAGAAAATCAGATGGTGCAATGATTAAATCAGCAGAATTTAGATTCTTCTTATGTAATGACTCCTTCTTTAATAAGTGATAATAAAAATAAGGCAACAGGGAAAGAGATATAGGATTTTTACGTATACAACCAAGACAATTTCGCAGCTTCCTTAAAGGTGTACATCGGGAAAGATCCTTCTTTAATAATAGGTTATTCCAGCAGATATACCAATAATCAGCAATTGTCATTACTACCGGGATATTCCGCCTTTTTACAAGCTCAATAAAATTAATTGAAAGATTTACCAGGTGCTGAAAATGAACAATATCCGGTTTCAGTTCATTTAATATCCTGATAAAAACTGATTCCAAATAGGGTTCGTAGTACAGGTTCATATACTTTTTTAATTGCTTTTTCTTTAAACTACGTTCCTGTTTATATAATTTGATCAGGGGGATATCTTCATATTGAGTCTTCTCCATGACCGACTCTACATAAGGGTAACCATCTTCAAAGGTAAGGATGGTTACATTATGACCAAGTTCCTTCAACTCCTTTGATAAATAATATGTATATAGTTCGGTTCCTGCTTGATGATCAGGTAAGAAAAAATGTACAACCTGGAGAATATTTAACTTCTTATCCATTACTCAAATTCCCATTCGGTTTGTAATGTAATATCACTTGCTTTATCAGACGGTTTAAATAATGATATTTCAAATCTCTTAATATCCTTCTTTAAAATATGATATACAGGCTTTTTCATCTCCTCTAAAATTCCAATTGAAAAAGAAAATTCTCCGTGCTTACTAATAGGTGATTTGAATTTTATCTTAACAGTCTTTTTACCGGTATTATTTTTAATTGAAACTTTTTTTATCTCCCTATAAATCTTTACCTTTTTATCAAATCTATCATGAATCTTATAGATAATTAGGTCTAATAGGAGTTTTTCAATATCTTTGGGTGTCTTAACATCAAATTGAATTGAGAAATTTTCAGTAGGATTAAATTCAGCAGTCTCTTCACCATTCTCATTAAACACTTTAAAATTATAGATATCATATCCTTCAGAATTAAAAATTATAGTTTTTAACCGTCTCTTTCCGAGGTTTTCCCTGAAAAGATATTCTCCAATTACATAGTTCGGTTCGTCTTCAATTATTTTTTTACCCTTATCAAGCAAGATTAATTTATTACAAATATCATTCAGTAAAGCAAGACCATGCGAGACAACAATTACGGTTTTATTTGCTTTCTGAAAAGACTCGAATCGCTTATAGCATTTCTCCTTAAAACTTTCATCTCCTACGGCAAGAACTTCATCAATGATCAGGATATCCGGATTAAATGCAGTTGCAACTGAGAAACCCAATCTAACCTTCATTCCTGAGGAGTAAAACTTAAGCATCGAATCAATAAAAGAGCCCAACTCAGAATATTCAATAATCTGTTGTTCCCTCTCCTTAATCTCTTTAAAGGAATAACCAAGAAGGGATGCATTTATATAAATATTTTCACGTCCTGATAACTCCGGTTTAAAACCTGCTCCCAATTGTAATAAAGTTGAGATTTTTCCCTTAGTTAAAACATTTCCTTCATCAGGCTCCATTATCCCGGAGATAACTTTTAAAAGTGTACTTTTCCCTGCACCATTTGCACCGATTATACCGAGAGTTTCACCTTCCCTAACTTTAAAATTAATATTTCGTAAAGCCCAGAATTTCTCAGTTGTCTGTCTTTTAAATAGATGACTCATTTTTTCTTTCAATGTGAAATATTTAAATCGAACCTTTGTAAACTTCACTCCAACATCTGTAATTATAACTTTATCCATAACTATATCAACTTAATGAATTTATTTCTTAGTTTACTAAATAATATATATCCTATAATTATCAGGATAATTCCTAAGCCCAGGGAATACATTAAATGACCCCACATAGGGGGTAATATCCCAAAATTTGGGTCTACTCCCATTACAAATTTCATACTTACCACGATTGGCGTCATTGGATTTAATAAATATAATTTCTGAAGTAAAGGACCGGATCTATCCGTAACAAGACTGTATGAATAAATAACCGGGGTAAGGAAAAACCATGCCTTAAAAATCACATCGAGAATTATTGTAATATCCCTGATAAAGATTGTTATTGAACAAAGAATTAAAGATAACCCGATTATCAACGTGAGCTCAATTAAAAGCAATATTGGGAAATAAAGCATATATGCTTGAAATGGTACTTTATAAATTGCATATAATGTCAATAGGACAACTAAGGAAATTGCAAAATTAATTACATTTGAAAAAATTTTTGATAGTGGTAAAATTTCATAGGGGAATCTAATCTGATTCATTATATTAAAACTCTTAAGTATAGAGTTTGCCGATGCAGTGTTGGATGAAATAAACATCATCCAGGGTAAAAGTCCTGTAAGAATAGCATAAGGCGGAGTTGATCTTCCAAGTATCTTATCAAATACAAAATAATATACCATCATTAAAAATAAGGGCTTCATTACTGACCAAACAAATCCCAAAATTGATCCGTGATATTTTAATTTCATCTCCTTCCTTACTAATAACCAAAGAAGATTGCGGTATGCGTAAATTTCTTTTAATCTCTTAAACATTTATTGCACCATTAAAAACTAAATATATTTTTAAAAGAAAATTTTGAAAAGCATTATTATATTTTTTATAATAGTAAACCTGACTATTTCTATATTCCTTACTGCTGAGCTTTGGGTTGGTTGCTGCAGATTTCCCATGATAATGCTTGAATTTAATATCAGGATTATAAATTACTTCATAACCTGCCGATTTTACTCTTCTACAAAGATCTATATCTTCATAATAAATAAAAAAATCCTTGTTAAAACCTTCAACACTATTATAAACATCTTTTGAGATTAAAAGAAATGAACCCGATGCCCAATCAACAGGAGTTGGGGAGGAAATATATTTTTCAACCTTACTTAAAAACTTTCGGTAATTTATTGAACGAAGTTTCCAAAGGTTCTTCCATTGAAATTCACGAAGGAAATTCGGGAACCGACCAAAGGATAATTGGATCTTTCCATCTTCTGAAATCTGCTGGCAGCCTAAAATCCCAACATTATTCAACTTATAAAATTCAAGCGATTTTTCTAATGAATCTTCCTCGAGTACAATATCAGGATTTAAAAATAAAAGAAAACCGCCCTTTGTATATCCCGCGCCTTTATTGGCAGCAGCTGGAAATCCCAGGTTTTTATGCTCCGGAAATATCCGTATATTGGAATTTGAGAACTCAGCTTTTATCTTATTATATTCAATCTCAATATATTCATTATCAATTACAATAACTTCATAATCAATTTTGTTCTTCTTTATTGATTCAAGACATTCTGTAAGCTCTTTGTATGTATGAAAATTAACAATAACAATGGAAATCATCTACCCTCCTTAAAAAAGTTCTCAAAATTTCCATTGCTCTTTGGCTCACCTTTATTTGAATACCGAATTAATTCTCCGGTTATGTTCCCAATTTTAATGTTTGTTTTTATCTGAACAGGAATATGCCTAACATCATCAGTTACCCAAATATGAAGTTTACCGGTTGCTTTAAATATTCCGCTCTCATATTTTAAGTTGGGTTGAATTATTAAAGTGTTGATATTCCCTAAAACCGTATCTAAGCGTTCTTCTCCAACTACTGTGACAGTTAATTTATAATTTTTTGTTTTTGAATTGGATAGGAGCGTTATTTCATCTCCAACCTTGAAACTCTGAGCTCTTACATAATAAAAAGAGGCAAGAACATCTTTTACATTTCTCGGGATGGGATATTCTTTATTCTTATATACTAAACTCGAATTCTCCTGATAATAAATAATCTCACGGTCTGCTTTATGCTTACTTTCCCTTTGATGTTCAATGAATTTTAATGATGCAAAGGAAGTCACATCCATATAGGATTCATAAACATTCCTGATCTTATAGAAGAAATCGAAAAATGATGCCGACCTTGCCCGGGATCTAATATGATAGCACTCTTTTCCATTGAATTGGGTTTTCTCAACAACTTCAAGAGTACCAAAGCCAGCCTTCATACCCATATAATGTAAAGAAAATACCAGGTATTCTCCTTCTTTAAACGCAGAATTATGTACGACATCCGGCTCTTTATATCCCATTTTATCAAGCATTGTATTGTCAATTGAACCAAACTCCGATTCAGATAGGAATATTAAATCTTCAAAATTCTCTTTGATATCAGAAATCCGCCACTTCCCACCAGTTCTTTTTAGTGTGAAAACATTGTATTTCGAATCCGTTCTCTTTCCCTTAAACATAATTTTAACTTCTGCAAGCTTCTTCCTTTTATCTGTGTGGATTCCTTTGAAATCATAGTCCCGCTTACCATAGTCAAACATATATTTCTTTAAATTAATTACTTTCTGCATCCAGGCTCCCCAATCTTGCCCCATCGCATAGGTTTTAAAATAATGATTATCTAATGTGAGTTTAACAAACTGGGGATAGTTTTTCTCAACTCCTTTTATAAAAGCGAATACTGTTAACCTGGGGTGTGAACAGAGGGCTGGCCCTAATGTCCTCTTAAATATACTATTCCAGTATTTATTATTCTTCTTTTCCCAAATACTGAGAACCATATCTAAACCCTTTAAATATTTCTTGGTGTCCTTTTGCCCCATTAAGGATATTGAATAATATAATTTCTTATCAAAATCCCGAGGGTGACGCTTATATTCCTTCGCAAGAATGGATTCCGCTTCCTTATATTTCTTCTCTGCAATCAATCTTTTACCCTGTGCAAAATCCCCGTAAACCTGGGGAACTAAGAAGATAAAAACCAATGATAAAATTATAAAAATACAAGTTTTTCGCTTCATTTGCTTCTCCTTTTTTTATTTTATAAGTATAACATACTTTCTTTTTTAAGTCAAATTATTTAATGTAAAAAATATGGAGTGCATCAGATTCTCAAGCAACTCTGTTGCTTGAACAGAGAGCAGATATCAGAGATCTAAGAACAGAAAAGGGTTATTTTAATGGTTCGAGTTCAGGTTTAAGAAAAGTATTATAAGCATTTAGTACAGTATATGGAGTGCATCAACAAAATCTCTGATTTTGCTGATGCTTTTTTAATTGTTTTCAAACATTTCATACGGGAGGATCAAATTCATTTGGTTAGGGCATGTTTGGTTAGCTATGTTAACCAAACCAGAGCAGAGAACTGACCCAGAACCACGCACTTCGTTAGGGTATCTGGCCGCGGAAACAGTTGTTTTATAGAAAGCAGATAGCAGAAAAGAAAAGAGTTTATCTTATTTATCAGTAAGAGTACGAGTAAGAGACGTTTGAGATAAAAAACTTCTCGATTAGGGGAGCTCCCATGAACCACTAAAAAAACAGGTTCAGGACTAAAGAACTCTTACTTCTTACACAAACTGAAGTTTGGACGCTTCGCTAGATCTTGCTTCGCTGCGATGCGAGGGAAACTTTTGGTGAAGCAAATATGGAAAAAGTATTCTTACGATTACTGACATAAAAACTCCAGGAGCAATTCTTGTTAGAGCTTCTTTTAAAAATAAAGCGCACGAATTAAAAGAATCTAACAAATAATACTGGGGATATCTGCTTCAGTTTGCTTAATTATTTCTTATTTCCCCTTTGTTAATGAATGATACATTGCCATATCATTTTTTGATCCTTCCAAATCCCCGATTTTCTCTTTGATAATTGCTCGGTTGTAAAAAGCAGAAGAATAATACCAATCAATTTCAATTGCTTTACTAAAATCGGCTATTGCACTTACATAATCGTTTAAATATTTTTTGACTTCTCCACGCTTATTGTAAAGGATAGCATTATTCGGATCAATTTCAATTGCTTTAGTAAAATCTTCAATGGCTTCTTCGAAATATCCTTCTTTTCTTTTTATCAGCGCTCGGTTGAAATAAGCATCTTTATATTTAGGGTCAATTTCAATTGCTTTAGTAAAATCTTTAATTGCTCCTTCATAGTTATAGTATTGAAATTCTTTCAAAACTATCCCGCGTCTGAAATAAGCTTCTGCATAATTCGGATTAATTTCAATTGCTTTTGTTAAATCTGCTACAGCATCTTTGTATTTTTCTGTTTGATATTTTGCAACTCCAAGGAAAGTGTATGCTAAATAATAATTTGAATCTATTTCAATGATTTGGTTAAATAGAATAATTGCCTTTTCGTATTCCAAATATGATGCCCAATATCTGAATTTTTTCTTTTTAAGGTATTGAGAATCATGTTCAATTAAGAAACAATAATTTTCATTGTTTCGTTCTATATCCGTACTATTGATTAAATAAAAGGCTTCATTAAAAAGCTCTTCAATTTTCTCAGATATCGGTTTATCTTTCATCATAATTATTTCTTCTTGATTGTATATAACAAAGTTCCTTATGTGACTGTGCCTTCACCTTGATTTTTTTTATATACATCAGCTTTAGTTTTATCGAGAAATTCTTTTTCATAGAGATTGTTATGTATTATTTCAATATCATTAATCGGGATGTCACATCTTTCGAACAAATTCTCAGCGGAAATCCACGGTTCATCAAATACTTTAATTGTATCATGTAATTTTTTTTCTTGTTTAGATATGTTCATTTAAACCTAGTTTTTTATTTTTCAATTTATTCTAACATATAAATTGATTATAAGTCAAGTGAAATTTAGTTATGAGGGATGTAAGGTTACATTTTATTGCAGCATTATGTTTAATTTATACGGGAGGATTAAATTATTTTGGTCAGGGCATGTTTGGTTAACTCTGTTAACCAAACCGAGAACAGAGAACGGAGAACCACTGTTTTATAAATGAAAGTTTAAATGAAAAAACATAAGAAATGAATTTATCTTCATTTGGTAATTAAGGATAATTAAAAAGTTTTATATTAAGAAATATTGCTTTAAACCAAAGCATTGTAATATATAAAGCAAAATCATTCTTAATTCTTCATTTTTCACTCTTCATTCTTACTTGTGAAGCGACGCGAAGCTGTCACCAATTATTATCCTTCTCATATCCCAGTCTAATCAGGAGGTCTCCTGAGATTTCCTTGAAGAGTTTTTTATGTTCAGGTTTGAAAAAATCGCGATATGTGCCGATTTGGCCTTTATGAAAAGTCATACTCTTTTTCCAAAACACATTTTGACTGATATATTCAACAAGGTCATTTTTTGGCTCTATCTCAAGATAATTTAAGATTTGTTTAATAGTTTTAATTTGAGCTTTTAAATCACCACCCCCGACTTCACCAATAAGATCTTCAAACTTGACAGTTAAAACATTATCATTGTTTAACCAGCGGTTAAATCTTTTAAAGTTAGAAGGAATAGAAGATAAATTTAAATTTTTGTATTGTGCGTAATTTAATCCTAATGCCTTTTTAAGTTTTTGTATCTTAATAAAAAAATATAATTTTTTATTCTCTTCTACGTTTCTAATACCACCAATTGTATATTTTAACTTTTCATCAATATCTTTTATTTTTTTGAAGAAACTATATAACCTATATGATTCGAATTTCCTATAATGATTTGCTAAGGAGACTGCAATATCCCGGGGATCCCTGATAATAAGAATATGTTTGTAGTTTAAGTTTAAAAGAATTTTTTCCAAACTTTTATGATAACGAAGATGTGCAAATCTAAATTCACCAGGTTTACATGTTGAAAAAAACTTTTCAAGAAATGATAATGGTAAAGATCGGATTGTATAAGAATTTTTGTCATAATTAATTTTGTCCTGGTTTTTCTTTACAAAATTTTCAAGATTTTTTTCTAATTGAGTATATTCCCCTGTTAAGGAAACACAT
>DAOVMD010000428.1 GCA_030630935.1 Candidatus Mcinerneyibacteriota bacterium
AAATTACTAAACAAGGAGAGGTGTACTTGTGAGAATTGGAGAAATGTTAATATCCGCAGGTTTAGTTACTACCGAGCAAGTTGAGACAGCCTTAAAGGAACAGGGCAAATCAGGAGACCGTTTAGGTTCTGTTCTCGTCAGGTTAGGTTTTGTAGATGAAGATAAAATGATCAATTTTTTAGGTAAGAAATTTAATGTTATGACGATTAACCTTAATTATTTTGAGATAGACGAAAGTGTTTTAGATGCGATCCCTGCTGAGAGTGCGATAAAGTACCAGATTATTCCAATTGAGAAGTTAGGTTCTACTTTAACGGTTGCTATGGTTGACCCTTCGAATTTTGCAATGATCCAGGATTTAAAATTTATTACCAAGTGTGAGATTGAGCCTGTTATTACGACAGAGTCCTCATTAAAGGAAGCGATTGCGAAGTATTATGGTGATGCATCCAATCTCGAAGACATTCTTGGTGATACACTTGAAGATGTTGCAATGGATGTTGTTGATGAAGACGAAGAGGATTTTGATCAGCAGGCAATGGAATTGGAAGCAGAAGAGACTCCTTTGGTTAAGATGGTTAATCAGATTATAGTTAGCGCGATTCAACAGGGAGCTTCGGATATTCACGTTGAACCCTATGAAAAGATTTTCAGGATTCGTTATCGAATTGACGGTGTTTTAAAGATTGTAATGAACCCGCCGTTAAAGATACGGAACTCAATGATTTCGAGGATTAAGATTTTATCAAACCTTGACATTACCGAGCGTCGACTTCCCCAGGATGGTAAGATGCGAATAAAAGCTCTTGGGAGAAAGATTGACCTTCGTGTTGCGATTATCCCTTGTGTTCATGGTGAGAAGATTGTTCTTCGTATTTTGGATAAAGGAAGTAAAGAAGTTAGTATAGCCAGCCTTGGTTTTGAACCCAAGCAGGAAGAAGATTTTCTAAAAGCAATTAAAAATCCCTGGGGTTTAATTCTTGTTACAGGTCCTACAGGTTCCGGAAAGACCTGGACATTATCTACCGGTTTGAAGAATTTAAATTCAGAAGGTACGAATATTATGACAGCAGAGGATCCGGTCGAGTTTGATATTCCGGGTTTAAACCAGGTTCAGTGTAGACCGGCAATTGGTCTGACATTTGCTGCCGCCCTTAAATCCTTTCTTCGAATGGACCCTAATATCGTAATGATCGGTGAGATCAGGGATTTTGATACGGCGGATATGGCGATTAAAGCTGCCCAGACAGGTCACCTTGTCTTTTCAACACTTCACACGAACAGTGCGCCTGATTCAATTGGCCGTTTGGATAACATGAACATTGAACCTTTCAATGTTGCCAGTTCACTAATACTTATAGTTGCCCAGAGATTGGTTAGAAGAATCTGTAAGAATTGTAAAGAAGAAACAACTTTTGAACCTGAAGTTCTTGAAGCATTACAGATCTCTCCTGAAGTTGCAGCAAAGTCTACATTTTTTAAGGGAAAAGGTTGTTCGATTTGTTCAGGTACAGGGTATAAAGGAAGAACTGCAGTATTTGAAGTTATGCCGGTTGGAGAGAGGATAAGAAGAGCGATTGTAAAAAGGGAATCCACAATCGATATTAAAAAGTATGCTCGGGAAGAAGGTATGTTCACACTGAGGGAATCAGGAGTCTTAAAGATTCTTGCCGGGATTACATCCCCGGAAGAGATATTCCATGAAACTGCTGCAGACGAGTAAAATCGGGTATTAACAGGATTCAAATGTTCGGATTGATTACTCAGGGAGATATTCTCAATTTTTTTATTCAATTAAAATCTTATTTTCATGCAGGTGTAAATTTACCCGGAGCTTTATCGAGTATAAGTGCATCTTCAAGTAATAAGAAATTAAAGGTCTTGATCAAGGATTTAAGTGAGAGAATCTTAAAGGGAATAACTCTTAATGAAGCAATTACGCGCACAGGTTTAAATAAATGTATTAGTGATTGGGAGATTGCATTGATAAAGGTTGGAGAAGAAGCAGGAAACCTTGAAGATATGCTGAGTACAATTATTTCATTAAAAGAGGAAAGGTTAAGGAATCGACGAAAGATGATTGGGGGGCTCCTATATCCTGCAATCCTACTTCATGCAGGAGCGGTTATTTTACCGATTGCAAGGATTATAAAAACTGGGTTCTGGGGATACCTGGGAAATGTCATGTTAATTTTGGGTGGTGTATACGGTACAATTTTTCTTTTCTGGTTAATTCGAAAATTATCTGTTAGTTTTGATAAGGGTAATTTATTTGAGAAAATGTTATTTTCATTTAGAATAAATAAGTTCATGACTTTTTCAAAATTTTTCCAAAGTATGAAGGTTTTATTTGAAGCAGGAATCCCGGTTAAGGATATTTTTATTTTTTCTTCCAATACCTCGGGTAATAAATTTTTTGAATCGAGAGTGAAGAAACATTTATCAGGATTACGTGATTATAATATTTCCATAACAGACTTTATTAAAGGTGTAGGTCTTTTCCCGCAGGATACCATAGGCTTTATATCAGCAGGTGAAGTATCTGGTAGTTTAGAAAAGATATTTGCTCATCTTTCGAAGGATTTTTTAGAAAAGGGTAATCATAGATTAAAGATATTAATGACAGTGCTGCCTATTGTAGTTTTTCTTATTGTAGCCCTGGTAGTAGCAATTAATGTGATTTCAGGTTTTTCAGGAACTTCTAATTATTTACCATAAAAATGGAGAAGCCCAGTGAAGATAGGGATTATTGGTTTTGTAAATAAACCGCGGATTAAAAAAGTCTTAAAGAAAATCTTATCAAATTATTCAAACAAGAATCAATTCTATGTTTATAAGGGGATTTTTCAAAGGCAGCCTAATTACCAAGTTCATGATTTATCAACAATTTTTAAGAATTGTAAATTAATAGTTTCTCTTGGCGGGGACGGTACGGTTTTAGCTTTATCCCGGGAATTAAAGGGTAAGACCATCCCGATTATTCCAGTCAAGATTGGGGGGTTAGGTTTTTTAACTCAATTTACCGAGGAAGAGTTTTTCAAAAACTTCAACCGGATAAT
>DAOVMD010000470.1 GCA_030630935.1 Candidatus Mcinerneyibacteriota bacterium
AACGAAACCCCTGGGTTATCCCTGTAATAATAATCCTGGGGAATAATAACCATCTCCTCGTTTAATGCCTGACCAATCCGGTTCGCAACTGTAGTCTTTCCTGAACCGGTTCCCCCGGCAACCCCAATTAAAATTCTATTTTTCATTTCTAACCTTAAACATATTTAAATTAAAATATCAGTCTCTAATAATGAAAACCATTTTAAAACATCCCGATCAAAATACATCCTCATAAAATAATCCTGGATCTTAAATTGTAATATGAAATTCTTTTCAATTGTTATCCAGTTGAGATCTTTTATTTTACTTTTAAAGTTGTATTTTGAGCTGCTGACAATTAACTCGGAATCCTTTATGATAACCTTTGCATCCTGAAGCTCCTTCCAGATTTTCTCTTCTTCGGTTTGGATGAGGAATTTTTTAAAATTAATAACTATTTTATCCCATTTTTTTCGTCGCTCTAATAAACGCTTCTTTATAAATTCATATATTTCAGGGATTGTAAATATCTTTTTTTCTTTCCCTTGAAATTCAATTTTGAAATTGCGTTTCAACTTAACTTTTGCAGCACAATTTTTACATACCATCTGATCCTTTTCTTTGATCACCCATGGATTTTCCATGCTGCATTGGGGGCATTCCCAAATAATTCTTTCTAACCCTACTATGGGATTAATTTTAGTTAATGTTTCAACTTCCCAAAGATCATCGATTATTAAATTATCATAGATTACTTGTTTATTTTCTTCAAGGCTATTTTTTTTATTTAACCTGAAAGGTTTGCCGTATTCAACTACTATTTTTACTCTACGCCATGTATTAGACCACCTCGGCCAGCCTTGATATCCACCGTGGACTTTAACCGGAACAATCAGGATTTCTGACCTGACTAAAAGTTTTACTGCAGCATCCAGGAGACTGATAGGATTACCTAACCAACTCCTTGCTCCTTCAGGATAATAGCCTATACAACTTTTATCTCTTACCATTTCAAGAAATGTCCTGATTGATTTCACATCAGCAGAGTATCGTTTTCGCGGGAATGCACCAAGATGTGTAAAGAAAAATCGTGGAAACCAATCCTGAAAATATAATGAGCTCATGACCCATTGAATAAAATGTTTAGCCCCGGTCCCAGCCAGGAATGGATCGAGGTAATTTGTATGAAACGCAATAAAGACCATCGGCCCTTCTTCAGGAATATTTTCTTGAGTTTTGAACTCAACATTATATAAAACCTTAAGTAATACTGGCTTTAAAACCAAATACATAATCCAGTAAACCGCACCCGGTGCCCTATTAAAATCAAGATTTCGTTTCCTGGGAATTATAAATGGTACGGATTTTTTATATTTTAAGAATTCATCCCCGAATCTTTTTTTCAGAACATGTTCCTCACTAAATTTTGCATAAATCAAAATTAAAATAATGAAGCATGGAACAATTATTGAATAGAATGAAAAGGATTGATAGAAAATTGCAATTCCAATCAGGTAGAAGGAATATGCAAAGTACAAAGGGTGCCTGACTCTATTAAAAAGCCCTATCTTGACCAATTTGGTTGGGTGAAACCGCGCAACCGGGAGGCCTTTTCCAAAATGCTTCATTAAATAAGCAGTTCGGGATGCGTAATCAAAGGATGCAATTAAGTTGAAAACTCCAATGATATACAATAGCTTCACCCTGGGAAATGTAATCATGATTTTTGCATCGAAAATTGTTGAGATGTAAATTAAAAATCCCGGGATTACAATCCAATAAAATAAAAAATTTAATAACATTACACGTCTTTCTTTTTTACTAAAAAAACCTGGCAGCATTTTCTACTTCCTTTTATTAAGTTCTGTTAAAATTTCTCCGGCTTTATAACTGCTTCTGACAAATGGTCCGGATACAACTTTCAAAAATCCTTTTTTATATGCAGAATTCTCAAGATTCAAAAACTCTTCATCAGTATAATACTTCTTAACTTCCAAATGTTTTAATGATGGTCTAAGGTATTGGCCAATTGTTAGTATCTCAACACCTGCACCTGCTAAATCTTCCATTAGCTTTTCCAGTTCCTGAATATCTTCACCAAGCCCAATCATAAATCCTGATTTTATATAGAATTTCCTTCCCTTGACTTGAGCGGCGGATTGTAAAACATTTAAACTTACTTCATAATTTGCTTGAGCCCTTGCGATTTGATAAAGTCTTTTTATAGTTTCAATATTATGATTAAAAACTGAGATCTGGGAATTGAATATAATATTGAGTGCATCGATATCATTCTTAAAATCTGGTATAAGCACTTCAATTGAAGTTTCCGGGTTCTTATTTTTAATCTCTGTAATTGTTCTCTCAAACGCGTGCGCTCCCCCATCCGGAAGGTCGTCCCTTGTAACAGAAGTGATTACCGCATGTTTCAAATGCAGGTCGTGAACAACCTCGGCAATTTTCAAGGGTTCGGTTTTAGATACAGGTTCAGGTTTACCATGTGAAATATTACAGAACCCGCAGTTCCTG
>DAOVMD010000126.1 GCA_030630935.1 Candidatus Mcinerneyibacteriota bacterium
ACCTTATATACATAAACATATTTTCCTACAGTTTGATCTATTTCAAAAGACATATTTCACCTCCTTATGGTTATAATATATATTATAACTATTTTTTCACCAAAAGTCAAGCCTTTTTTTGTTTTATTTCGTTTTTTCCGTCTATTTTTGCTTATTTAAACTATATAGTTATAATTTTTCGGGATTTTAGGCTGTAAACAAAAGCATTGCCATATATAATGTTAAAATCATTATTCATTGTTCACTCTTCATTATTACTTTTTCATTGCAAGTGAAGCGAAGCAATTTTTCTTCATTTCGTTCATGCCCAGAATTTACCGCGATTTTCTCTGGTTCGGGGTGGTTAGAAAAGCATTCTTTAAATTTTCTAACTTTTAATGTTATTATCTTCAATCATGATCAAGGTCAAACTGACCTTGACTGAAGGTTAGTACTTTGGATAAGTATTATAATTAGGCGTAAACAATGGGGTTTCACCCCCATCAAAGGCTTTAAACAAGTGCAGCAAAATAAATAATGCAAATTCATTATTCATTTTTCATTATTCACTCTTCATTATTACTTGCAAGGTAAGCTTGCTATTATTTTACAATAGCGAGCTTACCTTGTTTTTCTCTGCCTTTATTGTCGGTTATTACATATAGGTATATCCCTGAAGCAATTTTATTCCCTGAATCATTTATTATATTCCATTTATATTCAATTGCATCTGGTATTGCAGTAAAAATTAATTCACCCTGGATTGTATAGATTCGGATCTTTGCATTCTCTGTCAAGTTATCAAACACAATATAATCCACACCCAAACCCGGTTTATATGGATTTGGATAAACCTTAGAATTTGTAAGGTTATCCGCAAAGAGTCCAACACCGGTGAAATCAACCACTTCATTATCAGAAAAGTTGGTTATTGTGTATGACCCAGGTGTGAAATCATAATTATTCTTTCCCGGTGTAATCACATAAGTTGCTCCCGCCTCAAGACCTGTGAAAGAGTACTGCCCATCGTTCCCGGTAACATATTCCCCTGAAGCATCTCCGGATAAAGTTACAGTTACTCCGGTTAATGGTTGACCATTCTCCGTAATAGTTCCGGATAAATTTCCTAATACATCAGGACCATCTTTAGGATTAGTAGGTTCTCCGGTTGCTAGAGCTCCCCATTCATCGTAACATTCAAAGTAATATGTATAATCTATCCCAAGTTCCAGGTTATCATATATATAACGATACTCCTTACCATCGGTATATGTTGTATCACCAGAATTAATATCGGTCATTGTAAACGGGCTCCCGGTAATCTCTGCACCACCCTTAAGGATATGAACTTTTGGATATTCAGTTCCGGGTTTTTCATTTTCAGAATTGATATATTCAACCCTGAACTCAAATGAATTGGGATAGTTATCAGAATCCGGATTCACTCCGTCAGAGTTAAATTCTGTTTTATCGCACCAGTTCAAGCTCGGTACCACTGTGAATCCTGAATGTTTCCAATATAGTAATCCTCCTCCTTCAGCTCCTGATAAGAGATCAAGGAATCCATCATTATTAATATCAACTAACTTAAAGCTAATTTGTAAATCCATTCCATCAGTAGATAAATAATCATCTGAAATTAGTGTCCATGCAGCGGTTTCTGGAGTTCCGGTATTTCGATAGAATCGAACTTTTGAACCTACACTAACGAATAAATCCGGATCCCCATCATTGTCAATATCTCCAAATGAAGGTTTACCATTGTACATTTCAGTAAACGAGTTATAGGTTGCAGTGACATAAGTCCAGCTGGGAACTTCCGGAGTTCCGTCATTCCGGTAGAAATTAAGGTTACCAGTTGCTTCCCCAATAAACAAGTCATAATCCCCATCATTATCAATATCTGTAAATTCCGGTGCTGAACTAGACCCAATATCAATTGAGTTGTAAGTTGCAGTTACAAAGACCCAGATCGGTGCTCCTGCATTCCCATCATTCCGATAAAAAGTTATTCTTCCGTTAATCTCCCCAATGAACATATCATAGTCATTATCGTTATCTATATCAATAAATACAGGCTTTGCATGGTCCCCAATATCAATTGATTCGTAATTTTCTGAAACCACGGTCCAGGCAGGGGTCTCTGAACTACCTTCATTGCTGAGATAGGTGATGGTTCCATCAATCAAACCAATGAATATATCCTGCTTATTATCATTGTCAATATCGACAAATCCAGGATGAGAACGCATCCCGGCATCAAAATATAAAGGTTTAAAACCAACATCTGTAAAGGACGCAGTTATTGTATCACCATCATTTCTGTAATAAAATAAATCACCTTCACTATTCCCTAAAAATAGATCCAGGTCTTCATCACCATCAAAATCATGGAACTCCGGGGAAGCAAAATATCCAACATCAATTGAAGCATAGTTGTTGGTGATAAATGTCCAGGTCGGGGTGTTGGGAGTTCCATCATTACGGTAATATTCAATATTTCCACTATTATTACCGCTTAACCAATCAAGAGTCCCGTCTCCATTTATATCACAAAAGAATGAGTCTGCACTTGATACAAATATACCACCATAAGAATTCTCTTCTGCTGACCATGATGGTGTATCTGATGTACCTATGTTTCTAAAGAGAGAAAATCCAAGAGGTGACGTTATAGATAAATTAGTAATCAAACAATCGAAATCATTGTCTCCATCAATATCCGGAAAAATAGGATGACTAACTTCAGAAGATATTGGTAGGGGGAGATAATCATTAGTTACAAATGTAAATGAATATGATTCGGGAGTTCCATCATTTCGATAATACTTAATATTACCATTCCTATAACCAATAAATAAGTCATCATCATTGTCATTATCAATATCTACGAAAGCTGGTGAATTATTGATAGATCCAGTATTGATAAAATATGGCTCTGCGATTACCCAGGTAAATGTGTTTGCATTCCCATCATTTCGAAAATACCAGAGATATTGGCTATTTAATCCCAGAATGAAATCCAAATCCCCATCATTATCAAGATCAGCAAAAGAAACTCTGGCGTTCTGTGCCCCGCCTAAATAACAACCGGGAAGCCCCTCGCCTTCCAAAGTTCCTTTCAAAACCCTTTCAAAATTCGCCTCACCAAAAATAAATAAAGTACAAACAAATAACAAACCCAAAATTACAATGAACCTCTTCATAATTACTCCTATTTATATTAAAAGTCTAACATATTTTAATATAAAATTCAAGATATTATTAATTTTTCTATTCGAAGACCGAAGAATTGTATCCCAAACATTGTAGGGGCGAAGGGCCTTCGCCCTGATCTTATGAATTTAATCCTCCCAAATGAATATAATAAAAGTAATAAATTTTAAAATATAAATTCTATTATAAGAGAATTGTTTATCAAACAATATCTGTCGCAATATTATTAAAATCTTTATAGGATACTTGTTTCATACGATAAGGGCGCCCGGCCGGTCGCCCCTACTGCCATCTATAAAACAACTGTTCTCAGTTCTCTGATATCTGTTCTCGGCAGCGAAGCTGTTTGGTTTATCAATTAATAATTATCAATCATAAATTTGGAGAACAGCGGAGCTGCGCTCCACTGTTTAAAAGATTAAAAGAACCCCGTATTCCGGGGCAAAGTCTGCGGCCTTGGAAGTTATACCGAATGCATGATTTAGTTTCATATACATTCTTTCGTTTATATGCCATTGAAATTCTGTTATGAGTTCAGCTTCATCTTCCGCACCTTCAATTCCGAGATACATTCTACAGTGGTCAGAGAGTACCTTTACATATTCAATTGCATATTCACCGCTCTCGTACTTATCTTCGCTCCTGTCATATTCCGCAGCCAGTCTGAAAGCCATTGTTCCAAACTTAAATCCTTTCAATACTCCGAAACCAAGTTTAAATTCCCAGTCCTGGGTCCCTATTAATTTTTTCTGTTTCGCAAGGGGGAATACCGTTTCAAAATACCCAAAGTATTCAGGTCTCGTTTTGGTTTCTTTATTAAACCGCCACCTGATCTGGCCTTCAACATCACCTATCCCGGCTTCTGAGAATTTCTCCGGCATCTCTGACGGATCATCATCTGCTTTCTCCTGAGTCGCATCGATATATGCAACCTCAAACTCAACTGCTATCCAATCACTTATTCCATACCCGAAGAATACCAGGTATTCAGTTCCGTAGAACTTTCCCCTATAATCAAGACCATCTGAGAACCCGAGTTCAACAGGGGAGTATTCACCATTGCTATCCATATAATATTCGAAGAACGGGTAAAAGAAGAACTCGCCCTGGTTAATATAACTCCCGAACATGGAAAGTTGAATTCCAGTACCACGATCATGTAAATACCTCGGTAGCTCATCAAGTTCAGATAGAATTGTATCTATATCATTATCATCGTTATCATCATCGTCTATCTCCGCACCCGCGAAGACAGGCATAATCAACATCATTATAATAAAAAATATTACCAGCCACCATGCTCTTCTACCCTTCATAATAATCTCCTGTTTATAATAAAAGTTTAACACACTTTAATATAAAATTCAAGAAAAAAAAGTTTCGCTTCGCTCCACAAAATGTTAAATAGTTAAAATGTTATTGTAGATTTTTGGAGTGCATTGATGAACTCTGTGAATCAATGCATTATAAAGAGTGCTGGTACCACATCGATTTACATCGATGCATTCAGATACAATAGTTCAAGTGTACGAAAGTTGAGATAGTTCAATCGTTAAAGTGTTTTATAAAGTCATGCTTTGCATGTGTTGAAGTGTTACAATAACATTTGAACATTTGTTTAGCACTTGAACTATTTAACTATTTTCGATCTTGACAAATAGAAAGTTTTAGAGTATAATATAATTAGGTTGAATTAATCCTTATGTTCTTTGAAGGAGTTTTCGTGTGGGGTGAAAATGAAAAAAAGAAAAGTTAAAATATATACTAAAATCAATATATATATAATATTTTAGAAGGAGGTTAGAGAAATGAAAACATTAAAGAAATTAGGTGTTTTTCTTTTCATTAGTATTCTGTTATTGTTTGTTTTAGGTTGTGCAGCAACTGTAGTCAAGTCTCCTCATGATGTTGTTATTGATAGTAATCCTCGGGAAGTGGAAGACCAGTACTTGGGAGGTCAATATGATAAAGAATTGCAACAGTTCAAAATAATAGCAGAAGATACTTTTCGACCAGTAAATGATCGGTGCAATGCATATATGTTAATTGCGGATATCTATAAAGTTAAAGGAGACACTAAGAACTGTGAAAATAGCCTTATAAAGGTTCTGTTTTTAAATGAGAATTATATTCCTGATGCAAATAAGATATCTGTTGAGAACCAAAATAAATTGAAAGAATTAAAGTTAGGAGATACACTGAAAAAAATAAAATTTATTAAGAAATCTAACATGATTAAGATCCAAGCGGGTTCTTTTATGATGGGTTCATCTGATGGAGAAGGTTTTCCCAGAGAGCGTCCTTACCATAAGGTTTATTTAGATGAGTATTATATATCAAAGTATGAGGTAACTAATAAAGAGTATGCTGAGTTTTTGAATGATTATGGTAAGGATACGGATGATAATGGTAATAATATGATTCATGAATACGAATTGGTATTGATGAAATCCGGTGGTAGGTGGTCTCCTCAGCCTGATTATGATAATTATCCAGTAGTACATATAACGTGGTATGGAGCGGTACAGTATTGTAAGTGGTTATCGGATAAGACAGGTTTAAACTTCCGATTACCTACGGAAGCGGAGTGGGAGTATGCTTGCCGTGCGGGAAGTGATGGTAGGTGCTGCTTTGGTAACGATAGATCACAGTTGTCTAACTATGCATGGTATAATAAGAACTCGGGCGATCATACACACCCGGTTGGAGCGAAACAGCCCAACCAATGGGGACTGTATGACATGCACGGTAATGTTCGGGAGTGGTGTTCGGATTGGTTTGGAAGTAACTATTACAACAGTTCTCCGAGTCGTAATCCCAAAGGTCCTTCATCTGGCTCGGACCGTGTGAATCGCGGCGGCAGTTTTTTCGATAGTGCTTTCTACTTGCGTAGTTCTGTTCGAGATCGCTTTAAGCCAGACTTTGATTGGTACCTCATAGGTTTTCGTCCCGTATGTACATTTTAAGGTATTATTTACACTTAGCTTTCTTACATTTTTACGTTTTACGATTTGCTATTACAAGATGCATAATGAACAAAATAATGTAGGTGATTTCGGTTAACGGAGTTAACCAAACACTCCTTTATTGTAAGAACTTAATCCTCCCGAATGAAAAATAAAGTTTTTACAACATTTATAAATTCTTTTAAAATCGTTTACGATTCTTATGAAAATGATTCGTAGCCTGGGGTTTCAACCCTAGGAGACGATTGAAGAATAAATAGCCGTTTAGGGCTTTTATGAAAACAATAAATGTTTTTAATTATTCATTCGAAGACCGAAGAATTGTTTCCCAAACGGTGTCGGGGAATTGTTTGCTCTCGCAAACAACAGTATTCAGATAGAGATATCAGATCGAGACTGTACTAAATGCTAATAATACTTGGTCTAGGTCTAGATCTGAAAAACCGAAATAACTTTGATTTTACTATTTATCCTGTAGGGACGGTTGATAAAAAACGACTCTCAGCTCTCTGCTATCTGTTCTCTGCTCAAGCAGAGCTTGAGCTTGGCACTTGAACATTTTTCAACTCTTTAACGATTGAACTATCAGACGTGCCATGGCACGTCTCTACAATAACATTTTAACACATGCGAAGCATGCTTTGATAACTTTTAAACTATTGAACACTTGAACATTTGAACTTTTTTTACCTTGACTTTTCTTTTATTTTTTGCTATGATAATAATATGTTGTTATAACAAATTAAATTCATAGAAGGAGGGCTTCTTATGAAAAAGGTTTTTATTCTTACAGTTGCGATACTTCTTTGCCTGTGTTCAAGTGCATATGCAAGGTTTGGTCTGGAAGCGGGGTTGAATTATAACTTTGTCACGATGAGTAGTGATGATATGAACATTTCTGAATCAGGTTCAGGAATGGGGTTTCATTTTGGTGGTTATTACAATTATAAACTCAAAACAGGTGACTATCTCAAACTTGGACTTGGTTTCACAACCAGAAAAGTTAAAGTTGAAGCTTCAGACTCCGGTTACACTTATACTATGGAACCTGATATGAAGAGTTGGGATATCGCGGTACTGTATATGAAACAGTCACCAAAGAATGCTGCCTTAACTTTTATGGGTGGATTAACCATAGTAAAAGAAAACGATGGTACTGTAAAATACACCCAGTCTGGTGGCGGTTATTCAAGTTCGACATCCGACAGTGTTGACGATGACGATCTGCAAATGGATATATTTTTAACAGGCGGAATTAAGTATAAATATTCTGATACTATTTTCCCGGAAATTAAGCTGCAGTATAACATAACTCCAAGCAGAGACTTCTGGGATTCTGACACGGAATTCAGTAATTATTTCTCTATACTGTTCTCGGTCGCATACGAATTCGAGTAAGATAAAACCAGACAGGGAAAGAACTGGTTAAAAACATTTGAATGCCGCGCCCAGATACCCTAACGGAGTACGTGCGGTGCCATGCATCCTTGTGGTGCATGGGTTCTGGGTCATTGCGCTTTTGTTGCATAAAACCGTGCTGAGCTGGGTACCCAACGTGGTACCCAGTCAATCTCATCTTCTTAAAACAAAAAACTCGCTTCGCTCAAACTTTTAATATTTGACAGGGAACTTAAGAGAACTAAAAAAACAAAGATTTTTAATTATTCATTCGAAAACCAAGGAATTGTATCCCAAACAAAGTAGGGGCGACCGGTCGGGCGCCCTGATTGTTGTTAATAATCCTCCCGAATGAAATGTATAAAAGAAAAACAATAAATATTTTAATTATTCATTCGAAAACCGAAGCATTGTTTCCCAAACAAAGTAGGGG
>DAOVMD010000202.1 GCA_030630935.1 Candidatus Mcinerneyibacteriota bacterium
AAAGAAGAAAGATAAAAAGATAATAGGGTTTGAAATTACGGAATGTTCGGAAAATAATAAAAAAATATTAAATTGTTTTGGCCTAAATATTAAAAAATTAGAGGATTATATAGGTAAGACTTTTTCACTCTCATAAATTCGTTTTTATCCCCAAAGATACAGTAGTTAAAAGGCTTTTTGCTTTTTTTAGGCGTCCAACTTAGGTTAATAACTCTATAGAGCGAATCATTGTCTTCAGAAGCAGGAATTAATTCAATAAGATTATTTTCTTTAAGATATAAAATAAATTGTTCAATATAAAAAGGATTACCTTGTGCTTTTGAATTAATGAACTCTATTAACTCATCATTTGCTTTTTGACCTAATTGATTCTTAATAAATTCACTAATTGAGTCAGAACTTAACATATCAATAATAATTTCATTTTGCAATTCACCTTTATCAATTTCCAGGAAAGGTGTTGAACTGTCATCATTAAAACGGCTTGTTGCAATTACTATAATGGGAAAATCCTTAATCTTTCGTGTTAGTGCTTTAAATAGCTTCATTGAATCATTATCTATCCAGTGAAAATCTTCAAGATAAAGGATTAAAGGTTTCAATAGACTTAAGGCTTTGAAAAATTCTATTATTGCATAGAAGGTATTCTCAAATCGACCCCTGGCATCTAAATTCTCATATAAACTGTCTTCCCAATATATCCCAATCAAAGCTCCCAATATTGATTTTGTTCGTGTAAGCTCCTTTATTATTAATGGAATTTCTTCAAGATGATTATTTGTATCTGATCTGTTAAGTAAAACACTTAGATCAAAAATCAATTTATTAAAAATTATTTCAAAATTTGTTTTTTTATCTGCCTCTTTAGTTTGACCATATTGTTTGAAGTAGTTTGTAAACATATAAACGAAAGGATTCATACTCTTTTTTAAAATCGAATCAGTTTGAAGTAATAATGTTTGAAATTTATCGGTAAGATTGTCGGTAACCTCCGCTACAAGTTTTGATTTACCAATACTCGCTTCACCATAAACATAAACTATTCCACCAAACTTATTATTAAAAATTGTCTCTATATATTTTGTTAATCTCTTATATTCAATTTTCCTACCTACCATCGAACCTTGAAAGAATTTTGGTTTAATCTCTTGTTCGTGCCATAATAATTCAAATATTGGAATAGGTTTTGAAAAACCTCTAAATTCCTTGCGACCTAAATCTTTCAATTTATAAGTATTTACATTTCTTTTAACTTCTTCAGAAACCCAAACTTGATTCCAGTCAGCTCCTAGCATAAATTTTGCTGATTGATTAACAATGTTGCCTAAACATGTATAGGTACATCGTCGAGAGCTGCCGACAATACCAGAGTAAACTATTCCTTTTGTAATACCCACTCTAATATTATTACTATATCTATCCTTTAAGGATTTAATAAAATTAATTGCCCGACTGATATTATTTTCAAATGATACAGGAACTCCAAAAAAAATTACAAGATGGGGACCTTTATCACCAAATGCAAGGCTGCTGATATATCCACCAAATTTAAAGGCATTTTCTAAAACCTCATTGATAAACGGTTGTAATTCTGTAAAATCTTCAAGTTCTTTAAATGATATAAATACACTAACAACATCTCTAAACTCACCTTGCTGTTTATAATCAATAACACTATCAGGTAAAAATTTCGATACTACATCTCTTGATAAAATCGACTTGCTTTCTATAAGACAGGATAATTTCGTTCCGGAATCTGCTTCGGTTTTGTTAATTTCTTCAAATATGAAATATTTTTCATTTGATTCTAAATTCGGTAATCTCCTGATCTTAACTGAACTATCTATAAAATCAGTAAAGACGCTATCCATGACTATTTGCATTTTTTTGCATTTAGCCTCTGAATTGGAACACCCATCAATTGGCTCACCTTTAAAATAAAGGGTCTTATATTTTGTAGTACCTATTATTCCCCAGCTAACATTCCCATGGGATAATCCTAACTTAAGACATAGTTCAAAGTCACCAAATTGGGTTTTCTGTAGCTTATTTTCTTGGAATACCTTTTTAACTGACCGAGCGGCAACTAAAGGTTTTACATAATCGTCTGTTTGGAATATTGCTGTAAATGCATCTCCTGCAAAACCTGAGACGAAACCATTCCTCTCATATACTGCATCAATTACAGGTTGAAATATGTTATTTAAAATAGTTGAAAGAACTTCAACTCCCTCTTTTCCTTCTTTTAAGAGTTTTTCTGTCATTATTGTAAAACCGGAAATATCCATAAACATCGTGAATGCTTTGAATTCTCCCGTGTAAATTCCCTTTTTGTAATTCTCCTGAATAAAATATGGGATTAGGTTTTTCATTGTCCCCTACATATTTGATAAATAATTTTCATATTTCTAAAATTTCGCATATTCTTTCTACTTATAAATTTTTATATTTCATATTAGTATAACAAATATATTTATTAAAGTCAAATAAAATAAATTGTAATTCTTGGATAAATATAATTTAGTAGGTTATCTGTTTTAAGGTAGGTATAAATTCAAAATTATTTTAAATAAAACAATTAATATTCGAAAATCCGATATGTTTTTTTATTCTAACTGAATGGAAAAATTAAAATACTCTATTATTTTTCATAATAAATTAAGGATTTTAAATTCAACACAATGCTATTCCTGTTACAGAAATAGCATTGTGTATTGTAGATATATTAAATATACTATGATTTAAAAAAGAAAACTAGACTTTTTTAACATTAACTGCACAAGGTCCTTTCTGACCTTCTCCAATTTCATATTCAACTACATCACCTTCTTCGATATAGCCTTGTACTTCATTTTTATGAACAAATATATCTTTCCCCTCTTCTTGGCTGATAAATCCATAGCCCTTGCTTGGATTAAACCATTTTACTGTACCTTTTGGCATTTAAAAACCTCCATGTTTTTATTGTTAACCAAAATATTATTTATATTAAACCTAAAATATCTTCGAGGTTTAATTTCAAAAAATACTTATTTAGAATTGAAAAAATTAAAGAACTTTATTGATTTTTTATTTTTAACATTAAATTATGTATTTTTAATTTTAACACAATGCTATTCCTGTTACAGAAATAGCATTGTGTATTGTAGATATATTAAATATACTATGATTTAAAAAAGAAAACTAAACCTTTTTAACGTTAACTGCACAAGGTCCTTTTTGACCTTCTCCAATTTCATATTCAACTTCATCGCCTTCTTCAATGTAACCTTGGACTTCATTTTTGTGAACAAATATATCTTTTCCCTCTTCTTGGCTGATAAATCCATAGCCCTTGCTTGGATTAAACCATTTTACTTTACCTTTTGGCATTTAAAAAACCTCCATGTTTTTACTTTTAACCAAAATACTACATATAAAAATTATACCTAAGCTGACCGATTTTTAATTTCAAAAAAACCTTTGGCGGGGTATAACACACCTAAGTATGGGAAGGAAATCAGTTTTTAACTAATTTCCATCAAATAACTCATAAGGTTAAATTAATAACCTTAAAACACTATATTGTTATGATAACAAAAATTAAAGCAAAAGTCAAGTAAAAAATTGTGAGAATAAAATCTTCTAATGATAAGATGACAACAAAAATTGGTCTAAAACCGATTAAATGTATATTGCTAATCACTAAAAATGTCCGATTTTATAATCACCAAAACTTAATATCATGAAATTATAGTACCCTTCTCTAAATGTACATAAATGTACATTGTGATAAAAAGTTAATATACGTCCCCATTTTCAGAATCTCTTTTAACGTCTTTTCTAACTCTAACTGTTCCGGGGAACCCGGTTTTAAAATATACTTTGTTTTATTCTCGTTTTCCTGGATTATAATTAGGCCTGAGCCCATTACTCGATTTTCAATTTGATTCTTTTTATTTGAAGCAGCTTTATTAAAGTTTGATACTATTTTTTTATATTGTGATTCAGAGATTTTTATCTTACGATAATCCCCGCCATCATAAGTACCACTTGAACTTGAATGAGGTTTCACAGGATTATACTCGAGGGATTTCTCACCTGTGCTGTTAATAATATAAGTATTACCGCTGCCGTCAGAATAAGTATATATTACATTACTATTCATTTTACATCCTAATGTTAAGGTTAAGCAGAAAAAAATAACGACAAGAATAAAAAGTTTTTGAAACCGTAATTTAGACATAATACACCTCCTCATCTTCTCCCAAAAAGAATAGTTCCGAGTCGGATCATATTGCTGCCTTCTTGAATTGCGACCTTATATGAGTTGGACATTCCCATTGAGAGGGTTTTCATTTCGATATTATTAATATTCAAATCACCTATTTTAACAAAGATTTGTTTTATTTTTCTGAAATATGGTCTGACTTCTTCCGGGTCTCCGGAGATCGGTCCCATTGTCATTAAACCTTCTAATTTTAAAAACTTCAAATTTGAAATTCCCTGTGCAAGATTTTCTATCACTTCAAAATCAGGGGCAACACCCGATTTTGTAATCTCACTCCCGATATTTACTTCTATTAGAACAGAGATAATTTTATTAATTCTTTCCGCTCGTAGATTTATATCTTCAGCATGCTTTAATGAATCAACAGTTTGGATAATATTAAATAATGGAAGAGCTTTATTGATTTTATTTTTCTGAAGATTCCCAATCATATGCCATCGGACTTGTTTAGTAATCTCACCTAACGCTTCACACATCTGCTCTGCTTCCTGGAGATAGTTTTCACCAATATCTGTTGCGCCGGCTTGAATTATCTCTTTAACTTCTTCAACAGTGCGGGTCTTTGCTGCTGCAACAATTGTTACATCATCCGGAATTTCGTTTCTGATTATTAAATAATTATCTCGAATACTCATAATCTCTATCCTTTTCCTTCGGATTTAATTTCAAAGAGGTTTCCTGAAAAATCTTTAATAAAGTATTTCTTTCTACCTTCACTTTCTCCGATTATAATCTCTATATTATTCTTCTTAACTATTTTTAAAAATATTTCGAGATCTTCTACAGTAATACAAATATGCGGAATGTTGGGTTCGGGAAGTTTGAATCCAGGAAAGATAAATATCTCGACATTGACCAAACTATTTCCAAAAACCATTACATTAAGATTATGTTGAATCTTAAATATTTCATAGGACAATTTTTCTGGAATTTGGAATTCATATAAGATTTTAAATCCTAATATTTTATTATAAAAATTTATTGCGTCTTTTTTATTCTTACTCATTATACCTATGTGATTAAGACTAATCATAATATTACCTTTCTAAACCATTATTTTTCGGAGTCCGAAGTGATTTCACTTCCGATTACTTACCGTCTATTTCTGTGATTTCAATATTTAATTTCCTTGCGGCTTCCGGGATCTTCGGATCGATGTTGTATGCATCCTTAAAAAAGATTTTCTTAATTCCTGAATTCGCAAGTAATTTAAAACAATTCCAACAGGGATATGTATTGACATATATATCTGCACCATCAATCATAATCCCGTGTTTGGCAGCTTGAACGATTGCATTTTGTTCAGCATGAATAGTTCTGACACAATGCCCTGCTACCATATCATGACCTACTTCATCACAATGTTCTAAGCCTGCAATTGAACCATTATAACCTGTTGCAAGGATATTCTTCCCTTTTACAATAACTGCTCCAACTTCCTTTCTATCACAGGTAGAACGAGTGCTCACCATCTCAGCAATATCCATAAAATAACTATGCCAATCTTTTCTCATCTATAACCCCTTTTATATTTGAACCGTACGATGGTATGTCCCTACGAAATTTATAAATAGTTTTTGATTAAATTACTTTATTTCTATACACCCTTCAACCGGGCAAATAGATGCACATAATCCACAACCGGGGCATTTATCTTCATCAACCACCGGTAATCTATCTTCATTTAAAGTAATTGCTCCATGAGCACCATCACTACATGCTATGTAACAGAGATCGCATTTTATGCATAAATCCCAATTGATTTCTGAGTTTGGATCTGCTTCCTGAACAAGCCCGTCATGTGTAGTAAGGAATGGTAAGGCCTTTCCTTTAATTTCTTCAATACTATTAAAACCCTTTTCATCAAGA
>DAOVMD010000031.1 GCA_030630935.1 Candidatus Mcinerneyibacteriota bacterium
ATTAATGGGACACTCTTGATAAATTTGGAAAATACATTTCTTTGGAGACAGAGGAAAGTTTTATCAATAATGCTACTTTATTTTCATTAACAGAATGTACCAAGTTTTATCTTTTTTTGTTTTTATTTTTCATTATATATAGTTCTTCTTGTTATTTTACCAACTTTTTTGGAGAAGAACCATTTTATTTTTTTTAGATTGCCGCGCTCAAGCTCTTTGAGCTTTCTCTCGCAATGACAAATATCGAGTTATTAACAGCCTTACGATAAAACATCGCACTTACAGCAGATTTGTTTATTTTACAATTTTAATTGTAAACTAATTGAAATCCTCTTTTAAATATGTTATAATGTTATATGAAAAATTTTGATAATACTAAAATTAACGACTCAAAACATCTAATCGGAATCGTTGGAATTTTACAAGGACAATCGGCTGCCCTTGTAAAGAAAATCTGGAAGGATTTTGAGAAGAAATATGGCACTGTTAAAGTTCAATCTTTTCCACATCCGCACATTACATTTCAAGGCGGACTAACCAGTAATTTAAATGAATTAAAAAGTGCATTTGAAAAGTTCGGAAATGAGGTTTCACCTTTTCAATTAAAAGCTGAAGGTATCGGGTATTTCGAGAATAATATCATCTATATTAAAATAAACAGGAAAAAGGAAATTCTGAATCTAAATAAAAATATTAATCATTTTTTGAAATCGCATTGTGACGAATTGGTAGAACAATATTCACCCCTAAATTGGGTACCTCATATTACACTTGCAATGGAAGATATAAAAAAGAAAGATTTTAAAAACGCTCTGAAAGATCTCGAAAATTTTAACCTGACCTTTTCAGAAACTGTAGGCCATCTCACACTTGTAAAATTACAAAAAGATAACACAATCAAAATCATTTAAAAAATAAACACAACCAACGATCAACTCCCTGATCGAATGAACTTAATCCTCCCGAATGAAATGTAAGAAAAAAATAAAAAAAGTAAAGCCCCAGCTCTCATCTGAAGTAAACATAATACTGGGACAAAATGGGAGCACCGTCCCTCCATTTTTTTCAAAAAACACTTGATTTTTCAAAAAAAATGCATTATAATACATAGTTTAGTATATAATTATATATAAATAAAATTTATATACAAACTTTGGAGATTTAAAATGAAGATAGTACCACGAACAGTCAAGGGGATGCGAGATTTTCTTCCTGATGAGATGCGGAATAGGAATTACTTAATTTCCAAGTTTCGAGAGATCTTTGAGAAATTTGGATTTGAGCCCCTTGAGACTCCGGTTATGGAATACTCAGATATTTTAACCGGGAAATATGGTACTGATGGTGAGAAATTAATGTATAATTTTAAGGATCGAGCTGGTCGTGATGTAGGTTTAAAATATGATTTAACGGTTCCCTTAGCTAGGATAATTGCTCAATATACACAAATAATCAAGCCATTTAAAAGGTATCAAATTCAACCGGTTTACCGGTATGATAACCCGCAGAAGGGCCGTTACCGAGAATTTTACCAATGTGATATAGATATAATCGGGACATCATCAATCATGGCCGATGCAGAATGTCTCAGTGTTTGTTCGAGTATATTAACCGAGCTTGGTTTCAAGAACTTTTTAATTCGTATAAACAATAGAATTTTTCTAAATACTTTACTTTCGGATATTGGTTTTACTGATTCTGAGAAGATAATAGTTCTCAGGTTATTAGATAAGAAAAAAAAGGTTTCCTCCGAAAAGCTTGATGCCGAAGCATTAGAAAAGGGTTTAAATTCAGAATATTTCAATAATCTCATCACGTTATTATCAGAATCTGAAGCTGACCCTGTAAGTTTTTTAGAGCGTCTCCGTGAATCGGGAACGACTGATGGAATTAAGGCATTACTGGATTTATATTCATTTGCAATTTCATTAGGGGTTCAGGAACAGAATATCAAGATTGATCTTTCTTTAGCCAGGGGTTTGGATTATTATACTTCTTTAGTTTGGGAAACCGAGATAGTTGAACCTGCGATAGGCAGTATAGTTGGCGGGGGCAGGTATGATACATTGGTGGAGCGATTTTCAAAGGAGAAAATACCTTGTGTTGGGATATCTTTTGGTTTTGAACGAATTTGTTTTGCAATGAAGGAGTTAAGTCTGTTCCCCAAGCGAAAGGAGTATTCTGGGATTTTTATAACAATTTTCAATAAAGATACGTTACATGAATCGATTTATATTGCTTATGAACTAAGGAAATCCGGGATTCCGTGCGAATTATATCTTGATAAGAAGAAATTGAAGCAGCAATTTAAATATGCATCCCGTAAGAAATTCAAGTGGGTCATTATCATAGGTCCGGATGAAGTTGCTTCAGGTAAAGCAGTAATCAGGGACCTTGAAAATTCATCGGAAGAGAAAGTTGACCAGAGTAGTTTAATTGATTTTTTTATTAATTATAAATAAATAATAACTTGATTTTTCTTATAATCTATTGTATAATATAAAAGAAGTTGTGAAATTTGAATAGTAAAATTAAGGTTTTACATATAATAACCAGATTAATTGTAGGCGGTGCTCAAGAGAACACTATGCTGACGATTGCTGGTTTAAATGACCTTAGTTATGATGCAAAGCTCTTATCCGGACCGACTACGGGACCGGAAGGTGAGATTGTCACAGAGGTAATTGGGAAAGGGATTGAATTATCGATTACACCCAATTTAGTGAGAAACATTAATCCTTTAAAGGATCTCAGAGCGTTCTTTGACATTTATCATTTTATTAAAGCAGGTAAGTATCAAATTGTACACACACACTCTTCAAAAGCCGGTATATTGGGTAGGTTAGCCGCATATTTTGCAGGGGTTCCTGTGATAGTCCATACAATTCACGGGCTGCCTTATCATCCATTTCAGAATTTCCTGATTAATTTATTTTATATAATTGCTGAGAAGATTGCAGGATATGTTTCCGATTCAATCATTGCAGTTAGTTCTAATAACGCAGAAAATGCAATCAGTAAACATATTGCACCCCGGTTTAAGTTTACAGTAATCAGGAGTGGGATGAAGATACCCCGATTCCAGGCTGCAGCAGTTAAGCGTACCGAGATGCGGAAACAGTTGAAGATTTCCAAAGACACTAAGGTTCTTGGCGTAATTGCACGGTTATTCCATTTAAAGGGTCATAAATACCTGATTCGAATTGCTCCAAATATCCTGAAGAAGTATCCCGATGTGAAATTTTTATTTATTGGTGATGGTATTTTACGTGAGCGTCTTGAAAATCTGGCAACGTCACTTAGAGTTCGGGATAGATTTATTTTTGCTGGTTTAATACCCAGGGATCAGGTTCCGGACTATATAAGTGCAATGGATATAATTGTACATCCTTCATTACGGGAAGGTTTAGCTCGTGTAATTCCACAGGGTTTTATTATGGAGAAACCAGTAGTAATTTTTGATATTGACGGGGCAAATGAACTTGTGAAATCATTTAAAACAGGGATGTTAGTTGAACCAAGAGATACGGAGTCGCTTGAAAAGGCAATTATTTATTTACTTGATAACCCGGATAATGCAGCTGAAATGGTTTCAAGAGGTAAGAACATTGCGATTACTCAGTTCACTGAAGATAAAATGGTAAATGACATTAATAAAGTTTATCAGAAATTAATAAAAAGAAGGTAGAAATATAATCTATGGATTTATTTTTAACAAAGAAAGATAAATTAAGTGCAGTAAATAAATATACCAAAGAAGGGTTATTAGCTTATCAGAAGAAAGATTATGATAAAGCTATCTCATCATTTTCCCGAGCCAACCGCATAGAAGAGAGCCCTCAATTATGGGATCATATCGCCAATGCATATTTTGAGAAGGGCGATCTTGAGGAAGCGCTTGAAGCGTTCCAGAACTCTGTTGAATTAAATCCCAAATTAAAGGATCAATTTTATAAATCGTCATTAATTTATTTAGAAAAGGGTATGGAAGAACTTGCGATTAAAGACCTGAGAAAAGCAATTTTAATAAATACTGAAAACATAGAAGCCAAGAAAGCATTAGCAGATTTATACCATCAACGTGAGGAGTTTGGGGAATCGATCAAGTTATATAAAGAGGTCCTTGACAGTAATCCGGAAGATCTTGACGCACTGATGGAACTTGGCTTTATTTACCAGGACTTAAACGATTTTGAAGATGCCCTCATCAATTTTTTGAAGATTGTTGAGTTCGACAAAGAGAATCCATTTGCATTTAATAATATTGGTTTACTCTATATTCAACTTGCGAAGTATAATGATGCATTAGTGAATTTCGAGAAATCTCTCTCTATTGATCCGGAGAATTATCTCACGTACAATAATATTGGTGATGTCTATATGAAGCTCAAGGATTATGAAAAAGCTGTTGAAAGTTATCTTCATGTTTTACAATTTAACCCTGATGACCCAGTTGCGATCGGGAACATTGGTAATGCTTACCTAAAGATGGGTGAATCGGAGAAATCACTTGAATATCTGAAGAAGTCATTAGAGATAAATATTTATGATGCTTATGCCCATAATAATATTGGTCTGGTATATTTAATGCAGGAGGAGTATGATAAAGCAGTTAAGCAATTTGAGAAATCTCTTGAGATAGATCCTCATTACCCGGAAGCACATATTAATCTTGCCAGAATTTACAAGAATAAAGCACAGATTGTTGAAGCTGAAAGACATTATAAACTTGCAGAAGAGATTGATACCAAGAACCTGAATGTAATAAAAGACCTTGCAATTTTATTCTTTGAAAAAGGTGAGTTATCAAAGGCCATTGAATATTATAAAAGATTCATTGCAATTTCTCCAAATGACATTGAAGTTCTGGAGAACATGGGTTATATTTACCAGGAATTAGGCTTCAATGAATTTTCCGCGTGGGCATTTGAAAAGGCTCGTGAGCTTGCACCAGGTGATGCATTCATAATAAATAATTTAGCCCAGATTTATGCATATTTAGGTAAATCAGATCAAGCAATGGAATATTTCCAGCTAAGTATTGAGCAAGATAACACGAATGCACTTCTTTATTATAATTACGGGAAATTTCTTAATAGCCTTAGTGCTTTTGAACTTGCAGAAGAGAATTTTGTTAAGGCGATTGAATTTGATCCGGTCAATGTGAGCAATTACCAGGAATATTTTGATTTACTTGTAAAACAGAATATGTATAAAGAATCCTTAAAAATATTACAAAAAGCTCTGGAACTTGAACCTGATAATGTTTATTCATTGAATAGATTAGGTTTATTCTTCTTATTTACCAATGACGATGTGAAAGCGATTAAGGTTTTCACAAAAGTTATTTCACTTCGTTCTAATTTTGCTGAAGCACATAAGAACCTTGGTGATGCACTTCAGAAGGATTCCACAAGATTTCAGGATGCAATTGAAGCTTATGAAAAGGCAAAGGAGTTAGATCCACTGATTGCAGCTGCACATTATCAATTGGGGAATGTTTATCTGGATTTGGGATTATTTAGAGAAGCGATTGATGAGTTTAATAAAAATCTTGAAGAGTTCCCGTTGAATGTTGAGACCTTTAAAAAGTTGGGATATGTACGAATTCAACTTAAAATTTTTAGGGAAGCGTTAGAAGATTTTAACTATGTACTGGAGAAAGAACCTGACAATCTGAAAGTTCAGAATATAATAAAGATCCTGGAACAGGAAATATAAACCCCTTAGGAGGTTATCGTGGATCTTTGTGTTTTAGCCAGCGGCAGTCGGGGTAATGCTACCTTGATAAAAAATAAAGACACCTTAATTTTAATTGATGCCGGGATAAGTGCGAAAGCAATTACGACCCGGCTTGCAGAAATTGGAATTATTCCGGACGACCTCGATGCAATTATTATTTCACATGAACACGGGGATCATGTGAATGGGGTTAGAGTCCTTACAAAGAAATTCAATATACCAGTCTGGATAAATGCGGCGACTTTAAAAAATATCAAGGAAGATTGGAGTTCAGTTAAGGTGAATCATTTTAAAATTGGTTCATCTTTTAAAGTGAATTCTCTCTCAATTAATCCGTTTTATGTTTCACATGATGCAGAAGCAACTTCAGCTTTTGTAGTAAAGAATAGTTCCGTTGCAGTTGGAGTTGCGACGGATTTAGGTGATTATACAAATCTATTAATTCAGAATTTCAGTAAATGCGATGCCATTGTTCTTGAATCAAACTATGAAGATGAGCTCCTGATGAAATCATCATATCCCTGGAAGACAAAGAAAAGGATTCGAAGTAGGAATGGCCACCTTTCAAATGAAAGGAGCTTTGAACTGATTAAGAAAATCTCAAAATTCAAAAGGTTAAAACATGTGATTTTAGCACATATTAGCCAGAAGAATAATTCAGTTGAGCATTTGAAATCGCATATAAAAAAATTTCCTGAAAAACAAATTAAGTTATATTTATCTTTTCAAGATAAAATTTCAGAAGTAATTAAATTATGAATAGTTTTGAGGTTATTAAATTAAATGAAACCAATAAAAATTCTATTATAGAAAGTGCAATGAAAGTGTTATTGAATAATGAGATTTTGATTTTCCCTACCGACACAGTTTATGGATTATGCGGTATTTTAACAGAAGCTTCTATTAAAAAGTTATTTTCATTGAAGCAGAGGAAAGATAAACAGGTTCCTATTTTATTTTCCAGCCTGGAACGAGTGATGCAGAGATTATTAAAAACGATCCCGGATTGGTTCATTGCTTTTGCTGAGAAATTCTGGCCAGGAGCTTATACATTAATTTTAGAGAGTTCACAAAAAATAAAAGGAATTAGTGATGATGGTTATATTGGAATTAGACAACCGGATCATCCTGAGTTATTACAAGTAATAGAAGGGGTAGGAGGTTTCGTTGCAGCTACGAGTGCGAATATCTCAGGAGCCGGGACCGGGACTGATTTTGAAGAAATCAGGGATACCTTTTCAACTCGGGTTCCTTTAATAGTGGAAGGTGATATCTCACATGCGAATCCTTCGGTGGTTTTAAAATTGCATGATGAGCAGGTTACAATTCTCAGGTCAAGTGGTGAGATAAATAAAGTTAAGGATTTTTTTAACTTATACAACTTAGAAATAATATGAAGATACTTTTTATCTGTACAGGAAATACATGCCGGAGTTATATGGCTGAGGTGATTCTTGAGAAATTAGCAGAGGATAAGAATTTTAAGATACAAGTTACCTCTGCCGGGACACAAGCAATTGATGGTATCCCTGCATATCCGTATGCACGGATGGCATTAAGGAAAAATGGTTATATTGATAAGAAGCATGTTTCAAAAACAATCTCTGAGGAATTGCTTCAAGAGCATGATTGTGTAATTACAATGGAAGTTCAACAACGCGATTTTTTAAAATTCTCCTTCCCACAATTTGGTAATCGGATTCACACACTAACCGAGCTTGCAATGGATATGGAGATGGATATTGACGACCCTATTAAATTGGAGTATATAGTTTATGAAAAGACATTTAAAATGATTGAAAATTACACAATTAAAGTATTTGAGAAACTAATTAAAAAATATAAATTAGAGTGTCAATAATGAAAGTTATAATCGGAAGTGATCATGGTGGTTTTGAATTAAAGGAAAAGATAAAAACTTTTCTTAAAAACAAGAACTTCGAAATTATCGATGTTGGAACTCATTCAACTGACTCAGTTGATTATCCGGATTATGCAAAGAAAGTTGTTCAGCTTATTCAAACCGGTGATGCAGAAAAAGGTATTCTCGTATGTGGAACCGGAATTGGGATTTCAATCGCAGCAAATAAATTTAAAGGTATTCGAGCAGCTTTAATTTATAATGGTGAAGCTGCAAAATTAAGTATTGAACATAACGACTCAAACATCTTTGTCGTGGGAGGGAGAACTATGAACCATGATGAGGTTTTGAACTGGTTAATGATTTGGTTCAATTCAGAATTTCAAGCAGGTCGTCACGAAAGAAGAATTGAGAAAATTAATAATCTATAACCCTGGAGATAATAAATGAAAAAAATCACAGTTATTTTTTTATTACTATTTTTAATTGTAACAGCAAAGACTTTTTCTGATGATATTCCCCCTACATTTGCTTTAATTAATTTCTCAGTTAATTCCATGAGTCCTCAGGGCTATTGGAAGGACATCTTTACTCCTGCCCCGACATTTTCATTGAGTATTCAATATCCCGCAAAGGTTCTTCAATTGTATATAGGCGGGAGAATAGATTTTTCTATGCTGAATGGTAAAGAATTTAATGATGTATATATGCAGATCTTCAGTTTGAACGTAATTGCATCTTATAATGTTTTAGAGTTCGGTAACGGAATATTATATGTTGGTGCAGGTCTTGGTGTAAATTTTGAAGAGCTTCAATTTGGAGACGGTGAGGAGGATGCAATTTTAGGCGGGGTGAAGTTGGATTGCGGATTAAGAAGACAAATTTCAGAGACTTTACTAATCACAATTAATTTAGGTTATACTTATATCCCGGATACTCCGTTCATTACTTTTGGAGTTGGGTTATCTTATTCCTTTAGTAAATTTTCTAAATGAGGAGTTGATTTATGAAAAAATACTTACTTATATTTATGATGATTTCAGTAATGTTATTAATTTCATGTGAAAACCCACTTAAGCATACATTTGAAATTCTAAAAGGTGATGCAGATTATTACCCTTTAGCCATTGGAAATTACTGGAGGTATTCAGCAAAGATCTCTGATGATTATAGTTTACATGTAAAGGAACAAGTTACATACTATGACGAATATGCTTTCAGGGTTGAAAAGAAGCAGGCAGGTGTTTACTCGAGTAAATATTATATTCCTGTTGAAGCAGGTGTAAAGACATATATATATCCATCCGGTTGGATTTATCATGTTCAATACCCGTTTATGAAAGATGAAGGCTGGGAATTTACAAAGGGAGATGCAATTTACAAATTTACATTTGACAGTTGGGATGATGTTGAAACACCTGCAGGGCAGTTTAAAGATTCTGCCAAGTTCTTTGTATCTATTTCCAAAACAATTGGATCTGTTGAAACAGTTGTGGAGGAATATTCATACTGGTATGGCAAGAATGTTGGATTAGTAAAGATGGAGCAAACCTATGCGCTTTCCGGTGATTTGGATTTAATATTTTTAATTGATTATAATATTGTAAATTAAATTTGGGGTTTATGAATCAAGACGAAAATTTCCGTTTTATGAAGATGGCAATTCACCTTGCAAATAAGGGAAAGGGTAAGACTTCGCCTAATCCCCCTGTTGGAGCATTAATTGTAAAGCACGGAAAAATAATTGGGAAGGGTTATCATAAGCGTGCCGGCAACCCTCATGCCGAAGTAAATGCATTCAACTCCACTACTTCGACTTGTCGTGGTGCGACACTATATGTAACTCTTGAGCCATGTTGTTTCCATGGAAAAACCCCGCCATGTACAGACTTAATTATTAAGAAGGGAATCAAGGAAGTAATAATTGGTTCTGTTGATCCTAACCCCCGTGTTGCAGGCAGAGGGATTAAACTGCTTAAGAAAGCCGGGATAAAAGTTGAGTATGGATATTTAAAGGAGAAGACAGACCTGTTAATTGAAGAGTTCCGAAAATTTATTTTGACAGGAAAACCATTTGTTACAGTTAAATCTGCAATTACTCTTGATGGTAAGATTGCCACCCGGACCGGACATTCAAAGTGGATAACATCAGAGAATTCAAGAAAGACAGTGCATCGGTTAAGAGGGGTAAATGATGCGATATTAGTTGGGAGTGGAACAATTTTAAAGGATAACCCAAGTTTAAACGTAAGGTTTTTAAAAGGATATAATGATCCTGTCAGAGTTGTATTAGATAAGCACTTAACGATTAAAACGACTTCAAATATTTTTAAAATTCCCGGGAATAATATTATCTTTACTTCCAGTAAGGTTTCATTTAAGAAATTGAAGAAGTTCAAGAAATTTGATAATACAAAGCTTGTGAAATTAAATCTTTTTAATAATAAATTTAACTGGGAAGATATTCTTGAAGTACTGGGTGACGCTGGAATCATTTCTGTTCTTGTAGAAGGCGGGAGTAAGATAATATCAAGTCTAATAAAATCCAGGGCAATAGATAAGTATATCTTTTTTATTTCACCCAAATTCTTTTCAGATAACAGTGCTATTCCATTTTCAAGCGGCTTAATAACCAGGAAAGTTAGTGATGGAATCAAGTTAACCAATATTAAGATAAAAATAATTAATCCTGATATTTATCTTTCAGGTTACCCGATTTTCGGAGGTACTTAATGAGTAGGTATATTGTTACGGGTGGTTCAGGATTTATAGGTTCAAATATTGTGAAAGTTTTATTAAAGGCAGGAAATGAAGTTAAGGTAATTGATAATTTAGCAACCGGGAGAGAGTCAAATTTAGAAACTGTTAAAGCTGATTTTGAAATGAGGAAAGTAGACATTAGAGATTTTGATTCTTTATCGAAGGAATTTTCCGGATTTGACTATGTTCTTCACCAGGCTGCATTACCATCGGTAGCCCGATCAGTTGAGAATCCTTATGATTCATTTGATGTGAATGTTCTTGGAACTATTAATGTACTGAAAGCTTCGCTGAAAAGTGAAATCAAGCGAGTGGTTTTTGCGTCGTCATCGTCTATCTATGGTGACTCGGAGAAATTACCAAAGAGTGAAGGAGATCCGGTTAATCCTTTATCTCCATATGCGGTTTCGAAATATTCCGCAGAGAGGTTAACTCTTCAATTCTTCAAGTTATATGGGCTTGAAACAGTTGCATTGAGATATTTTAATGTATTCGGACCATTCCAGGATCCTAAATCTCAATATGCTGCGGTCATTCCGAAATTTATTACTTTAGTCCTGAATAATAAGGTACCTGAGATTTATGGTGACGGAACTCAATCCAGAGATTTTACATTTATTGATAATGTTGTTGACGCAAATATTAAAGCTGCCCTTTCACCAGATGCTCCGGGGAATGTATTTAATGTCGCATGCAATGAAAGAAGTTCAATTAATGATATGGTTGATATCCTTTCAGGAATTTCAGGGAAAGAAATAAACCCGACATTCTCTGAATCGCGGTTTGGTGATGTTAAGCATTCTCTTGCTGATATTTCGAAGGCACGATCAATTTTGAAATTTGAACCTGTTGTGAAATTTAAAGATGGTTTGGAAAAGACATTTACATGGTTTTCGGAAAAGCAAAATTAAAATACCGGAAGGAATACAATGAAAATTTTCTATGAAATATCCCAGTTAATAATTAGTGAAGACGGGTTACCTACCAGGGGTGAAGCGCAAGGAAAACTCCAAATTATTGAAGACGCCAGCTTAGTGATTGAGGAAGGGAAATTTATTGATTATGGAAATTCGAAAGAAATTTTAAAGGCATATCCGGATATGGAAAAGATTTCTTTAAAGGGTAAGACGGTTCTTCCTTCTTTTATTGATGCTCATACTCACCCTGTTTTCGGCGGGTCCCGGGAGGAAGAGTTTGCAATGCGTCTCCAGGGAGTACCGTATGCAGAAATTGCAAAGCAAGGTGGTGGAATTGTGAAGACTGTTGAAGCTACCCGAAAGGCATCAAAGGAAGAGCTCTTAGAGTCTACTCTACAGACCTTAGATGCAATGTTAAGTCTTGGAGTAACAACGATTGAAGCGAAATCAGGTTATGGTTTAGATAAAGTGACCGAGATAAAAATGCTCGAGGTAATTGAAGAAGCAAATAAAATTCACCCGATCGAATTAATCCCGACCTTCTTAGGAGCACATAGTTTTCCGCTTGACTTTAAAGGGAAACCAAAGCAATACTTGAAATTTTTAATTAAAAAAGTTTTACCTGAAATCAAGGAACGAAACCTGGCAAGATATTGTGATATATGGTGTGAGGATTTAGGATTTTCCGCAAGGAATACAGAATATTTTTTAAATGCTTCGAAGGAATTAGGATTTCGAATTCGTCTTCATGCGAATGAACTTTCCAGTTTTGGTGGTGGGACTATTGCAGCCAAGGTAAAGGCAGACTCAGCAGATCATATGGTTTTCATTTCAGATAACGAAATCAGGGAGATGGAAGAGAATGATGTAGTTGCGACATTATTACCGGGGACTATGTTCACATTGAAATCTGATGTATATGCCCCGGCCAGGAGCTTTATTGATTTTGGAGTTCCGGTTGCGGTTGCAACGGACTTTAATCCTGGTTCCTGCATGTCAGAAAATATTCAAATGGATATGGTGATCGCAGCTATTGAAATGGATATGACCCCGGAAGAAGTAATAAATGCAGTTACTGTAAATGCTGCGTATTCTCTCAGGATTGACAATGAAACGGGGAGTATTACAAAAGGCAAGAACGCAGATTTTATAGTTTTGGATATTCCGAATTATTATTTCATATTTTATCATTGGGGAATGAATTTTATTGAGTCAGTATATAAAAATGGTGACTTGGTTTATAATAAAAAAAATCTAAGGAGTTAAGAATGATTATAAATGTTAAAGACTTTAAATCTCCAACATCTTTGAGTGAAGCACTTCAATTAAGGGCGGAGAATGAAAGTTCCAAATTCCTTGCGGGCGGCGTAATTTTAAGCCGAACAATCGGGGCTTCAGTCGAAATGTTAATTGACCTGACACACTTACCTCTTGACTATATTAAAACAACAGGGGATGAGATTAAAATTGCTGCGATGGTCAAGATAAATGACCTATATAGAAATACGGAGCTTATTCAATTGAAGACAGGTAAAATTCTATCTGAGGTAGCGGGCTATGTTGCATCAGAGCAAATTAGGAATATGGCAACTGTAGGCGGTGCAATATTTGCGAAACATTATTGGTCGGATATAATTCCGATGTTTATGGTCTTGAATGCAAAGTTGACATTTGAGAATTTAAATGGTGAATTCACAGAAGGGATAGAAGATTTTTTAAACCCGAAGAATCACAAGAAATTTCAAGGTTCCATATTAAAGGAGATTTCAATTCAGAAGTTAAAAGGAGATTATAAATTTTATTTTGAATCAATCTCAAGAACCAAGGTTGATATTGCAACATTAAATCTTGCAGTGTTATATCTTATTACCGGGGATAAGAAAGTTGAAGATATCCGGATTTCAAGCGGGGGTCTTGAACCGGTTATAAGGAGATACTCAAAAGTAGAGAATTATCTTACCGGGAAGAAGCTGACAAAGAATAATTTAATTAAAGC
>DAOVMD010000236.1 GCA_030630935.1 Candidatus Mcinerneyibacteriota bacterium
ATCAAGTCGGGTCATTCCCTGCCTGGGGAAGATGGGCGGAATGGAATGGAAAGTACAGGGATGATATTAGAAAATTTATTAAAGGTGACCCTTGGATTCTCTCGGCGATTGCCCCGACTATCTTAGGTTCACCTTTAATAAATTTTCTAATATCATCCCTGTACTTTCCATTCCATTCCGCCCATCTTCCCCAGGCAGGGAATGACCCGACTTGATACAAACCCCCGGCATCCCACGCTTCTGCGATCAGTTTTACCTTACCTAGGATAGGATCAAATGCCAGAGTCTCTAATAACGGCGGGTTGTGCATAGGAGCTCCATTCTGATCCCTGCCCAGAATCGCGGCAAGGTCAAACCGGAACCCGTCAATATGATATTCGGAAGTCCAGTACCTTAGACAATCAAGGATCATGTTCCGGACAATTGGATTATTACAGTTCAGAGTATTTCCGCATCCACTGAAGTTATAATAATACCCTTCCGGTGTTAACATATAGTATGTTTTATTATCCAGACCTCTATAAGAAATATACGGTCCATTCTCATTCCCTTCCGCGGTATGGTTAAATACAACGTCCAGGATAACTTCAATACCGTTAATATGCAGAACTTTAATCAAATTCTTAAGCTCATCAACCTGCATCCCGAACTTGCCCGTTGCAGCGTACCCGGTCTTAGGTGCAAAGAATCCAATATTACTATAGCCCCAATAATTAAATAAACGTTCCTCGGTTACAGGGGATATACGGGAATGTTCAAACTCGTCAAACTCGTGAATAGGCATGAGTTCAATACAATTAATCCCAAGGTCTTTCAAGTACGGAATCTTATCAATGAGCCCGGCAAAAGTTCCCTTGTGCTTAACTCCGGAACTTTCATGTGATGTGAATCCACGAACATGCATCTCGTATATGATTAAATCTTCCATGGGAATCTCAAGAGCTGAATCTCCTTCCCAGTCAAAATCGTCAAAGACCAAACGTCCTCTGTGCTGGTAAATGTTGTTCCAGTCAGGTTCAACACCCCAAATATCCCGACCTCCAATTGCCTTAGCATAGGGATCCATTAAAATCTTTTCCTTGTTAAACCAGAAACCTTGTTTAGTATCAAATAATCCGTCCATACGGTAACCATATTCAATGTCTTCGTAATCAAGGTCAAATACAACCATGGCCCAGACATTACCTATCCTAAACTCATCGAAGAACGGGATCTCTGCAAATGGTTCCTTCTCACGTTTCCGGAACAGGACAAGAGAACATGATGTTGCATGCCTTGAGAAGATTGAAAAGTTTACTCCCCCGGAAACAATCGTTGCACCAAAGGGAAGGGGTTTCCCCGGGCGTAATTGAAAATCTTTATATTTATGTGTAGGAAATGCGTCAACTCTTTTCATTAATTATTTACTCCTTTTTCAATGCTTCAATGGCTTCATCAAGGGTGGGGTAGCTCTTAAAGATATGGCTGAATCCTGTCATCTCCATGATATCCCGGACTTCTTCAGATAGCTTAGCCAGAACTCCTTTCCCACCTTCTTTCGAAAGTTGTTTCCCTATCATCATTAGAACTCGGAGCCCTGAACTGGATATATAATCACAGTCGCCCATATCAATTACTAATTTGCTCTCGGGAGTAACCAGAGGTATGATCTCTTTCTGGGCAATAATTGATGTGGTCCCGTCCAATTGACCTTCTATTCTGATAATATCAATATCATCTCGCTTTGTTTTCGTAATCTCCATTAATTTTCTCCTATGCGAATTTACTAAATCGGTACAATTCTAACTTTTATCTTGGGTCTGAAATTAAGATTAGGAAGTTCAACTGTTAACTTCTCCGAATCAAAGTTCTTCCATGGATTATTATCTACCCAAACCTTCTCGATTTTGACACTTCCCGGAGGTAAGATATCAGGGGAGACACGAAGGATCCCGTCAGAGAACCCACTCTCCAGAGGTTTGAAGTATAAATCTAATGGTTGTTTTGTATTTAATAGATTTGTATAAACCTGGGCAAGGTATGCAAGTTCAATTGAATGATACCCGCTCATGGAATGACTTCCTTTATATCGTTCAGTTCCAAGGAGGTAGGGTAGACCATGATTAAACACATTAAAGTATACCGCACCATCACTCTGATCAAGGAAGAATGCATTATAAAATGCTGCTGCTTCACGGGCATATTTCAAGTAAACCTCATCCTTTAAACATCCAAATAAAATCTCATACGCCAGGATAGCTTGTTCCTGCTGCCACCAGGCTTTTCGGTCATGCCAAGCAAATCTATACGATTCATGACCCTTCTGCAGGGTTCTATCCATTACATCATACCAACCACCTCGCTGCTTATCCATACCAACTGTAGGCATAATCTCTGCAATTTTCTTAGCAAGGTTAACATAAGTGTCCTTCGGAATTATACTATTGATTCTCATAAGATTCCAGGCAATCTTAAGGTTATGACCGACAACTGCACGATTCTGCTGCCAACCCCATTCCTTATCATGACTCCAGTCTTCATGGAAACGTTCCTGGACAAATGGGCTGTTATCGTAATCAGGGAAATACTTACAGATCGAATCTGCGGTATATTCCAGGAACTTCTTATATTTCTCGTCCCCGGTTACTAACCAAAGATTAATCAAGCATGCCGGAGCATGATCTCCGACTGAGTTCCAGTTCTTACGCGCCTGGTTACGACCAAGGGAATCACTCCGGGGATCAAGCATAATAGGGTCAATATGAGAGAAATAACCTTCACCTTTATTATCCTTGAAAAATCGTTCAAATAAATCCATCGTCATCTTAATATCTTTCATGATACTCTGGTCACCATTTATTCGATAAGTCTGTGTAGGACCCGCAAGGGCATAAATCTGCTCGTACATGGGTATGGCATCATAATCATCACCGAACTCTGATGCGAAAATCTTATGCTCTTGTTCTCCTTTAACTTCAATTCCGTGATACCAGTAAACAATATTCTCGTCAAGGTCATAAAACCGCATGTGATCACGGAGATATTTGGTCCCTTTCTCTGCTGCCTCAAGAAATACATCATCACCTGTTAAAAGATAGGTTGATGCAAAGCCGTAAACTAACCTGGAGATTGTATCGGTCTCCTGACGGAAGTCCCCGGTCTGAGCTCCACCAAGTTTGATCATAGTACGGTACTTGGAGTAGTCAATGTCATCCGGACCACCAAATTGGGCATTGATGAAGAAATCTGCAATGTTCTTTGCCTGATTAATCCACCAGGCATTCTCTTCAAATCGGAATTTATCTGGTTTCTTACCCGGGAAAAGAATAAACTGGCACTCAAAAAGATGCTTCTTTTTCTCAGGATAAAATGTTCCGTATGTAAAAATGTATGTGCCCGGAATCAACATCTCATCCAAACGACCGCTTGCATCAAGGTACGGCTCTCCTAAGTTACGGGTAATTTGTGCAAAATTATTACCGGAAATCTTAACAGAGAATTCGCGCCCGTCTGTGGTCTTAAGACCAAAAACCTTTTTCTTGGGATTGTAACTTGTGACATAGCCTGCAATTGTATCCGAAAACTCAAAGTTCATGTTCCCCATGTTCTACCTCCAGGTATTTATTAAAACATAAAATGAAACCGAATTTGTATAACTAGAAATGAAAAATACTTCCAATTTCATAAGAGTATTTTAAGATTTAATTATTATTAAGAAAGTATAACATACTTAAATATAAGAGTCAAGAAAATTATGTAAAAATAAGAGATAGATGTTTACTTGTTTACTTAAATTGGTGATATGGAGTGCATCACTTAAATCTCTGATTTAAATGATGCTTTTTTCCTTTTATTATTTTTTCAGATCTAGACCTGGATCGAGACTTAGTATTGTTAACATTCAATAATATCTATATAACTGCGAATATAAAAGTCGTCATTAAAAACATTGTTTTCAGTTGCACGATTGGCCAATTGGCCAATCGTGCAACTGACATGAATAATAATTATACGGAATACTTTTTTACTATAATAAGTAATTACCAGGGGTTCTTGGAAAAATAAAATGGTACCGGCAAAAGGTTGACTTTTATGTTAAAAAAAGGTATAATTTACTAAGTAAAAATGAAGGTCGGTGTATGAAGAAGAGATATTTTTTATGGAAAGTGTTTCTCGTGATTGCAAGTGTATTGATAGTTTCGTTTTTAGGTAATGGTTGTACAAATAAAAAAATTAAGGAAATATCCCAGGTAAAAGAGGAACCGGATGAAAAAATCAAATCTGTTCAAGGTAAAGAAAGTCTTTCCTTTCCCAAAGATGACTATGAATATTTATGGTATTCATATTGTAGAGACTTAGACAATAAATATGAATCATATTATTTAATTCCACACAGAGAATATAAATTTATATTTGGGATTCATTTAGCACATATGACGATTAATATGGCCCCGATGCCATCATTTATATTAAAGGTAAATAACAAGTTTCCAGTGATATTAGATAATACAATTATTTCCAATGATAAAAATAAATTAATTACACTTGATAAAGAGTCTGGAAATATATTGTGGACAAAGAAATATGAAGAAAAAGATTATTTTAAAAATCTTCAGTTATTTTTTATTAATGATAAAAAAAATATAATCTTGGGTAATTCAATATTAGATTCAAAAGATGGGAAAGTTATATTCAATTATTATAAATCAAATAAAGGATTTTTAAGATATTATAAAGAACCAATAATCATTATTAATTATTATGGTGACATAAAGGCTTTAAATTTAAATTCTATGGAATCATGGGAGGCAAAAGGCTCTTATTTACCTTTAATATTAAATGATAATAAATTAATTTGCTTTAGTGTGGAAGATAAATATCTATTTATAACAGTTCTTAAAACTTTTAAAATAATTTGTTTAGATATTAATACAGGTAAAACAATCTGGGAAAATAAAACAGGTATGCAAAACTTCATTGGAATTTCAAAAAACAATATAATTATTCATGGAGAAGAATCAAAGATTAAAGCAATCGATCTTAATACAGGAAATGATGTCTGGGAATTTACAGCTGATGCTTGTAAGATATTAGATAACGGAGAAGTTATATTAGTAAACAAAGAGGCAATCTATTTTGTTGATGGTTCAAATGGTACAATTTTAAAGGAAATCAGCTTAAAAAATCATTTTAACGGAAAAAAAGATTTTATGGAAGAGAGAATATTTGCAATATCAGAATATTATGGAGATTATATTATCTTATATAATTATATACCTTGGGATAGAGCTTATTATTTTAAATTAATAAATCTAAAGGAAGATAAAATCTTATTAGAAAAAAAAGAAAATTCATATTTTTTCCAAGCAGAAAAGTGTAAAATATATAAAGATAACTTATATTTTTCAGATTCCAAAAGTTGTTTAGAAATTATACAACTTTCTAATATAAATGAAATTGAAAAAATAACAACTACAGAT
>DAOVMD010000445.1 GCA_030630935.1 Candidatus Mcinerneyibacteriota bacterium
AAAGGAATTAATGAAGGATTAATTGTAACAAGGTTCTCCGGAAATCTTGACATTATCACCGGTGACTTCTCAGGAGTAGTCAAAGGCGGATTCTATGTCAAAAATGGTTCAATTGAATTTCCGGTTACAAGTGTGATGATTGCGGGAAACTCGTATACTGCGATTAAAAATATTACAGAGATTTCCAAAAACTCAAAAGAAATTATCACTACCTCAACCCCTGACATTCTGATAGATAATATTTCTATAACAGCGAGCTAAAAATGCGCAGCGAACGCTGCACAAGTAAAAATGAACAATGAAAAATGAAGAATGAAGAATAATTTGCATTAATCATTACAATGCATTTGTTTGGAATTAATGATGCTTTAAAATTCGATTGAATGCAAAAAATATATTTCTTTGGCAGGTCACCGAATAGAGAGAGTTTATTTAAGTTTACCCCGATTTGTCGGGGATAGAGAAGCGTATCGGGAGACTTGAACGAGACATGTAAGGGACTTATTTTATTTTCAGTTCGGGTTAGGGTTTGGGTGTGAGACGTTATTGGTAAGACACTCCTGCTTACAGGAGCAAACTCAAACTGATTACTCAAACCGTTGCTTTCCGTAGGGAAACAATACCCCTACTTCTTCCTATAAAACGACTACTCTCTGTTCTCTGATCTCTGCTCTCTACTCAAGCAACAGAGTTGCTTGAGCTACGATAAACCGAATTTCTTCCTAAGATACCATTCTAAACCGAGTAAAAATATTATTAGAATAAAAAACGGGAAGTTGGACCAGATTCTATCAATATTTATTTTGTTTTCTACCGATGAATAATCATTTAGAAGAACTGTGATATCTTCTTCATTTAAATCCCCGATATATTTTCCATTTGTAATATATGCAATTTTCCTTAGCAGTTTTTCATTAATCGATTTATTCTCAAGTTCCAGGTTATATTTTTCCACATTTATTGCAACTGAATCACTACCGATTTCTTTTTCGTCCTTCTTAACTTTCAGGATTAGATTATATTTTCCGGGTTTTTCAATTATCACTTCACCTTCAAATATTCCTTTTTCTCTATTAACTTCTATTACCGAAAGCGGTTGGTTATTTCTTTTCTGATTTAGAACCAATTCAATCTCCGGATTATTAAGCGGTAAAAATACTTCATCAAGGATACGAACCTTCAGTAGAAATTTATTTCCTGAATGAATCACAGTCGGTAAAGGAAGAATTGCAACATTCCTGATATCCTTATCTCCAATCATATATCTTTGGAGTCTTTCCACTGTTCGATTCCAGAAATTTAATTCAAGCTCTGCTCCGGAGGCAAGCATCTGCCATTGCCAATAACCTGAAAAGGCCAGTGTAATTATTTTACCGTTCCCATAATTATGCTCTATCCAAATTGGAGCGTATTCACCATCTTCATCCTTTTTCAGGAGATTCTGAGCAAGAACAACCCCGCCCTTCTTCACATTTAATAATTCAGTTTTTGTATGGAGATCCGGCATGGTTCTAAAATTATCATTTACAAGGTCTCTTGTGATTGGATGGAATTTCCCTTCATCGGATACCAAAAACTTAATTGCCTGAAGTTCAGGGCTGAACTTAATTTCAAAAGGTAAAATGCTTTCTAACTCATCCGGTAAACTTTCAACCATACCGATTAATAATAATAAATTCGAGTCATGATTCCGAATTGCTTTTTTAAGGTTTTTAAAAAATTCATTCTTAATAATCACGTCTGATGGATTTCCAAGTACAATTAAATCAAAGTTTTTAAAATCGAGGTTATAAATTTCTTCAACCATTTTCGCTTTACCTTCTTCAGGTATTATCTTACCTTTCTTATCGAAAAGAAAAGTTGTTAGTTCAACTCTCTTATTAACCTTAAGTAATCTCTTCATGAATGTATAATCCCAGGTAGGATTAAACTCAATATAAAGAATCTTCTTCCGGGGTTTGCGAATAATAATATTTCTTTTTATCTCGTTATTCCGAAGGTTCTCCTCCACAAAATCTCCAGAAGCTATTATTTTCAACGTGAACTTCCCTTCCTTATCAAATTTTAATTCATCTTCAAATAAATGAGATAGGTTATCTTTATCAGGTGTATATGAGATTTCTTTAATTAATTTTTTATCAAGGTAAATTTTTATTTTTGTTACCTTCTCCTTTAGAAACTTATATCTCACATCATAATTGATCCTGCTCTTCTCCCCCTTATAAAATACTTCCGGGATCTCAGTAGAAGTAATTGCGATATCTCTTTCAAAATAATTACCACCGACTCCATAAACAATTATCGGAAAATTTAACCTGGAAAAGTTTGATAATTCATCTTCTGTTTTGAGAGAAAGATTCTCAATACCATCACTAAATAACAGTACACCTGATATATTCCCAAAATTACTCTCTTTCTGTATTCTTTTAATACTCGAAATTATTCCTGTAAATATCCCGTCCGGTTCAAGTTTCTTTACTTGATTTGGTTTTATTGAGTTTAACTCCTTATCAAATGAATAATACTGCAGTTCAAAATTATCCTTCAGCTCCTTTTTTATAAACTTATCCCGTTTCAGAAAGTTCTTCACTCTTTTTAATCGGGAAGATTTTTGTTTATCATCTTTGATTGACATACTCATTGATTTATCAATTAAAATAATTACATTCGAAGGATGAATGATCTTCTCTTCCTTCTTTGATACCGGGTCAAGAATTAAAAATAATATTATACCGAGAGTAATGAATCTGATTATTCTCAATACCCAAAGCTTGTAAGTCTTCATGAATTTAAATTTATAAAGGATAAACACAAATCCAAAGAGTAAAAGTAAGATTGCTATTAAAA
>DAOVMD010000175.1 GCA_030630935.1 Candidatus Mcinerneyibacteriota bacterium
AAGCATGATAATATGTGATAAGAAAAAGAATATAAATACCTATTTGAATTTAATCTTTGGTTCAATAATTACTTTTTTCTATTATATTCTTTTTTATAATCACATTTATCATGTAATCTCTGTTAAATAACCTTAATCTTTCTTTTGTTTTTTTTCGGAGTTTACCCCGAATTCACTTCGGGGTGGTGAAAATTTTACATTCGGTTGATTACTAAGTAGCTTCAGCTCTAAACAAGTATATTGTAATCTATAATATAGCGGTGTGTTCAGTGTGTTCAGTGTGTTCAGTGGTTAATTTTTTATTTTTTTAACTTTTTCCGAAGAGGCAATTAAAATTTTAATAAATATCGTATTACTCGATAAACAACAGGTTTCTGTGAATAAACATTTCACAGTACCTTTAAAATCAAGAAGGAGGTAAAATATGAAGTCAGGATTTCTAAAAGGATTTTTAATCCTTGCGCTTATCTTAGGACTCTTTGTAACAGGATGTGTTGAGGATGAAAATAATGAGGAAGGATTAACTAAAGAATTCTATCAGCAAGGAACCGCATCATGGTATGGTGAAAATTTCCACGGTAAAAAAACTGCAAATGGTGAGATTTATAATATGCATGCATTCACTGCTGCACATAAATACCTCGCATTTAATACAAAAGTTGTCGTAGTAAATATTTCCAATAAAAAAGAAGTCACTGTCAGAATAAATGACCGGGGACCCTATGTCGGTGATAGGATTATTGACCTATCCTATGCCGCTGCAAAAAAGATTGATCTGGTTAATGCCGGAACCGCAACAGTGAAATTATACATCTATAAACAAGCCGGGACATCAAGTACCGGGAAACACTATCTCCAGTTAGGATCATTTTCAAAAAAACAGAATGCTATTAAATTAAGAAAAAGAGCCCTTAGACATACAAAAAGAGTCAGGATAGTTTCAGAAGGCGGTAAATTTAAGGTGCTGGTTGGACCATTCGATTCTGAAGCAAGTGCGAAAAAAGTTCTAAAAAGGATTAGGAAAAACTCTAATATCACAGGATTTGTTGTAGTTAGATAATAGCTTCGCTATCGAGAACAGAAAACAGACCCAGAACCACGCACTTCGTTAGGGTATCTGGGCGCGGAAACAGTCGTTTTATAGATAGCATACAGCTTCGCTAACGTTTGAATTGTTGTATTGGAATGCATCGATGGTAATCGATGGGGTGCAAGCACCCTGTATAATGCATTGATTCATAGAATTCATCAATGCACTCCAAACTCTACGATAACACTTCAACATTTGAACACATGCGAAGCAGGCATTGAACATCTGAACACTTGAACGCATGCGAAGCATGCATTGAACACTTGAACACTTTAACCATTTTTTTGTAAAAAAAACTTGACATCCAGTTTCTTTTAAGGTATAATAATATGATAATTTGTGAAGTATGGAGGTACTTTTATGAAATTTAAAGGAAGCGTTATGTTGGTAGGAATCTTAATAATTATCCTTGGCCTGGGGTTAATTGTAAATGCAAAAACATTTAAGTCTGAGCTTGAAGAGATCCAATATGCCCAAAACCTATATAAAAAAGCTGAGCAGAGTTTCACATCTGCTGAATCACAATATACAGATGGCAATATAGTTATGAATAAAGATGGAGCAACTGTAAAAGAAATTAATACTGCAACCAAATCCTTTTTAACGGCAGCAAATAGATTCGGGGAAGCAGAACAATATTATAATGAAGCAAATGTCATTTTAGCAAAATATGTCACTGAGGAACCAGCACCTATTCCGGAACCGATTGTTTATAATAACCCTGAGCCGGTTTATGTTGACCCTGAACCATATATTGAGCCGGAAGAGATAAAAACGTTTCTTGGTACTATTCAATTTGACCTTGATAAAGCAATCATTAAAGTTCTCTATAAAGGGAAACTTGATAATATGATTACAAAGATAATTGAATCTGATGGAGCCATTTATGTAGATGGACATACCTGTGATATTGCAACGGATGAATACAACATGGCACTTTCCAGACAGAGAGCAAACCGCGTTGTGAATTACCTTGTTGCTCACGGAGTAAAACGTAGTAATATTGTCCCGAATTGGTATGGTGAAGAAAATCCGACAGTATCCAACGCAACAGAAGAAGGCAAGTCAAAAAACAGAAGAGTTGAAATATACTTAATTGTTTATAAATAATTTTCATTTTTATATCACTTATAAAATTTAAACGGGAGATTCGTCTCCCGTTTTTTTTTGCTTTGATTCAGAAAGTTTAAGGTCTTCTGTTTGATTTTTTATTTTATTGTTTTCATAAGAGCTATAAATGGTTTCATATTCAATTATTTAATTATTACAAACTTACCAATTCTTTTCTCACCTTTATCATTTGAAATTACATAAAGATAAACACCTGATGCAACACTCTTACCAGCTTCAGTTTTAAGATTCCAGGGATAATTAATATTATCAGGTTTTAGTTCAATTAAAAGTTCACCTGAAATAGTATATATCTTGATATAACTATTTACTGTCAGCTTTGCAAATATAATTGAATCTTCTCCCGTTTCAGGTTTCCAGGGATTTGGATAAACAAAAACATCTTTCAGATTCTCAGCAAAAGTTATAAAATCTGCATCATTAATATCACAATTTAAATTAGTATAAGTCCTTTTTACAGGTGTAAATATACTATTCGTCTTTGTGGGTATAATAATGTATGTTGCACCAGCATTTAAATTATTAAATGAGTAATTGCCATTTGAATCTACAATTGTATTTGCTTTGGAATCTCCCCTTAGTTTAACTGTAACATTTGGTAATGTATTAACTCCATCAGTAATCGTTCCACTAATTGACCATTGGTTAAAAGTTCCTGTAAAATTTGCGTCATTTACATCACCACTTAAATTAGTATAAGTCATATTCATTGGCATAAATTTCCAATAGAGATTTGTGGGTGTGATAACATAGTTCAAGCCAGCAGTTAAATCATTAAATGAGTAATTTCCATTTGAATCTGTTATGATACTTGCAGTAAAATCTCCTGTTAAATTAACTGTAATATTTGAAATTGGATTAGCTCCATCAGTAATAGTTCCATTTAAATTATATAACGCTTTATATTTTCTTGTCCAAACATTACCATATTGCCCTAAATCATTTCTCTTTTCATATCCGGTAACATATACATTTCCAGCAGTATCTACTGCAATGCCATATCCTCTATCATCATCATTATTAGGTGAATTATATGTTATTGTCCAGATCTCATTACCATTATTATCATATTTCCTGACCCAGATATTATAACCCTGTCCTAAATCACTTCTACTTTCAGCGCCGACGACATATACATTTCCAGCAGGATCTACTGTGATATCATAACCATAATCTTCTCTATTATTAGGTGAATTATATGTAGAAGTCCAGACCTCATAACCGCTACTATTATATTTCCTGGTCCAGATATTATGATCCTGTCCTAAATCACTTCGATCTTCATATCCGGTAACATATACATTTCCGAAAGTATCTACTGCGATACCAAAACCTTCATCATAACTATTATTAGACGAATTATATGTCGAAGTCCAAACTTCATAACCGTTACTATCATATTTCCTGATCCAAATATTCCTAAGTTCCCCTATATCGCTTCTATATTCAGAGCCAGTAACATATACATTTCCGGCAGTATCTACTGCGATACTAATACCAAAATCTGCACTATTATTAGGTGAATTATATGTAGAAGTCCAAACCTCATAACCGTTACTATCATATTTCCTGGTCCAGATATTGTTCCCTTCTCCTAAATCATCTCTATATTCATATCCGATAACATATACATTCCCGGTACTATCTACTGTGATATCTGAACCAACATCAATATTATTATTAGGCGAGTTATATGTAGAAGTCCAGATCTCATAACCATTACTATCATATTTCCTGGTCCAAATATGAGAACCATGTCCTAAATCGGTTCTATTTTCACCACCTGTAACATATACATTTCCAAGAGTATCTACTGCGATACCAATACCCAAATCTCTACTATTATTAGGTGAATTATATGTAGAAGTCCAGACAACATAACCATTACTGTCATATTTCCTGGTCCAGATATTATGATCCTGACCTAAATCACTTCGATCTTCATATCCGGTAACATATACATTCCCGACATGATCTACTGCGATACTAATACCTTCATCATAACTATTATTAGGCGAATTATATGTAGAAGTCCAATCAACTACTACATCATCTCCAAAAACTGAAGTAAATAGAAAAAACAAACAAACAATGAAAACAAATAGATACCTAACGTAATTTCTTCTCATAATAAAACTCCTTTATTAAAACACAAATGTAATGGGGAACCTGATTTTCTGTCACTTAATAATGTAAAAACAGATTATCCCAAAAGTAACATTACAACAAATAAAAATACTTTCCTAATATCTTTCTCTAAAATATTATGTTATATTATAACCGTTTCTTTTTTAAAAATCAAGTGATTTTTTGACACTTGAACTATTTAACTATCGTCACTCCCGGACATTTGATCATATACAACACATGATTTTAGATCTCGCTTCACTCGATGCGCCACCTACATTGTTTGGCAAACAATTCTTTTGTCACTGAATGAATACATATTTTTTTTCTTAGTTCTCTTTAGTTCTCCCGATACGCTTCGCTATACGGGATTTCCTCTCTACGATCGTCGACCTGCTAAAGAAACATTTTTTTCTCTTTCTTTTGTTTCTTTTTTTATTTGTTTTTCTCTGCGTCCGGAGTTTACCCCATTTTTTCGGGGTGGTAAAAATTACATTCAACCGAATCCTTAAGTATCAGTCGCTCTAAACAAATATTAACAAAATAATTAAGTCCCTTACAAGTCTCTTCCAGTCCCTGTTAAATTTTTTGTTTTTTTATTTGCGAAGCAATGGTATTTAATTCTTTTCTTAAGGGATACATTGTGAAATTTGCTTTTATACCAAAACCATCATTGTGATATCTTGGGATTAAATGAATGTGGGCATGAAATACTTTCTGCATTGCAATTTGTTCTTCGGCAAGAAATAGATTCAGGCCCTCACAATTTAAATCAGATTCTCTGATTGCTTTTGATAATTTCAATGTGATTTCAAAAAGATGACTTGCTGTCGTTTCATCCAAGTCTGTAAAAATTCGAAAATGTTTTTTAGGAATTACCAGAAGATGCCCCTTAGTAACCGGATTTATATCAAGGAATGCAAGAACAATCTCATCTTCATACACAATACTCGCGGGAGATTTCTTTTCAATAATATCACAAAAAATACAAGTACTCATTTTTATTCCTATAATTTTTATTGAATTAGTTCATTCTGTTCTCTATTATCTGTTATCTAAATCTTAAATATATCGCGTTAGCGATACTACAATAACACTTGAACGCATGCAAAGCATACTTTTCTGTATCGGAATGCATCGATGCAAGGTTTTCTGCATTGATTCACCGAGTTCATCAATGCACTCCAAAAATCTACAATAACACTTGAACATTTTCGACCCTCTCTGTTAAATACCATTTTATTCTACCTATTCGAATTGTTTTCCGAAAGAAAGTAGAATTTGTATGCCATTTACCTTTCTTATCAAGACAGCCGGGAATAGTTTTATCAATTGACTGGAAGATCTCAGTTGAAGTTGTTATTCCTAAAAAGGCCTTATTAAAACCTAACTTAACGCTGAAGAGAAATCCTTCCTTTTGGAAATACTCCTTTGACTTCTCATCAAGATGAAAACTGAGGATATGAGCTCTTTCAGAATTCACCATATCAAAATCACTTTTCTTTAAAAACATTTTTATGATCTGTGAATTGCTCTGTTCAACATAATCAATCATAGTAGGTAATAGGGTTTCTCTACCATACCTTTGTTTTTTTGCAAAATACGAATATTGCGTCAAGGTAGTATGTCTTTCAAGTTTATACCGATAACTATCTGTTGTATACTTAACTGGAAGTTTCCTCGTAATATTTATAAATAACTCCTCAAGTTCATTCCAGATCTCCTTCGCTACAAAATAAGCACCAAAAACTGAAACGATTGATTCAATTGAAATAAGGCTTGCAGGTTTAATTCTCCAGAAAACAAGTACAATAATTATTCCGACCATAATTCCAAAGACTTGATTGAAACTCTTTATAATCTTTCTATATGCTGATTTCTTTGATAATAATAAGTCATTCACATACTCTTCATAAGGATTAAAAGAAATATTATTCGAATCAATTTCTCTGCTGTAAGGATAGAGAACAAGGTGACAATCAATACTCGAGTACTTTTTCAATGTTGGAATATTACATAACTCCACATCATAAATCTGGGGATATTCTGAATTTTGTTTTATGTCAATTATATTTTCCGGTATTTTCATAACATCTATAATATAACATAAAACCTAATTTAAAGTCAAGAAAATAATGAATAAAACTTGGGACATCCTGTAAATGTGATAAGTAACATTATATATAAAACATTCTTTTGTCTCCAAAGAAATGTGTTTCCCAAATTTATCAAGGGTGTTCCATTAATCACTCATTACAA
>DAOVMD010000119.1 GCA_030630935.1 Candidatus Mcinerneyibacteriota bacterium
ATCCGTTTATTCTTTTCTATTACTTAATTTCCATTTTTTTATCGGTTCACAGATTAAAGAAGGTTATAAAGGATATTAATCCTGAGATTATTCATGCAAATTCAATCAGATCAGGAATAATTACTTCGCTTGCAAAAAAGAAAGAATTTTTAATTTGGCATATTAGAGATATATTAGGTTCAGGGTTAATGGGGTATATAATCCGGAAATTAGCGAGGAAGGCTGATAAGTTAGTTTATATCTCCGAATTTTTAAAGACAGAATTTTGTCTCAAGGATAATGAATTATTACAGAAATCTATAGTGGTTTATAACGGAATCGATTTCACCAAGATTGATGCAGCTACTAATCTTGAACATTTTAGAGAAGAATTCAGATTAAATAATGGATCTTGGCCTTTGATCGGGTGTATAGGTTATATTGCTCCATTAAAAGGCCAGGAAGAATTTATTCGTGCTGCATCTCAAATTATTAGGAAATACCCCGGTGCAAAATTTTTTATTGCCGGTGATGTGATTTTTAGGCAGAAGAACCAGAGGTATTTTAAGAGATTGAAGAAGTTGATAGACCATGACCCGGAACTCCGAATGAATGTTTTTTGGACAGGATTTTATAATGATATTTATTTATTAATAAAGTCTATGGATCTGATTATTCAACCATCCTGGATTGAAGGCTGGGGAAGAACGATTTGTGAAGGATTTGCATGTGGAATTCCTGTGGTTTGTTCAAAAGTCGGTGGCATCCCGGAAATTGTTAAATATGGAACAAATCGTTTTTTAGTTAATTCTCAAAATGTTAAAGAGATATTAAACAAAACAATAGATATTCTTGAGAATCTAGACTTAATAAAGAAATATATTATAGAAAATCAAGAGTATGTCAAGCAAAAATTTACTTTAAATAATTATACTAATAACATAATAGGAGTTTATGATGAAAGCGATTAAAGAATTAATTATATCAACACACAATCCAGTTATTAAAGGTGGAGTTTTAAAAATGATGTTATTTATTGGAGATAATCCCCCTGATAATAGCTTTCAAACTAAATATTATTATCCGTCTCACTCAATTTTAGATTTGTTTAAATTTAAAGTAGTTTCAGAGGAATTATCCGGACAGAAAGCATTGAAATATTTTACTTTTCCATATATAGAATTTTTGCAATATTTATTTCCAGCCCTTTATATGAAAAAATTTGATTCTCAAGCCATTTATTTCGGAGTTGGAGGTACTGCTCTTTCAGCTTTACTATTATATTTTAAAAGTTCAAAATATCTAATTTGGATTGCGACAACTTATAAATCAGAATTTAAAACCCAGAAAAATATTTTTCGTAATTTCCAAATTTATTATCTATTAAATTTAATATTATATCCTTTAAATAGGTTCTTTGAAAAACTAGTTATAAAAAATGCAAAACGTATAATATCATTAAGCTCCTTTACCAAAGGGAATTTATTAAAGGAGTATAATATTTCCGAGGATAAAATAAAAATTCTAAATATCCCAGTAGATACAGATTTCTTTTATTTTAAAAGAAGAATACTTCCGGAAAACAGACGGATAAAGATTCTAAATGTATGCAGGTTAGATGACCCGAGAAAAAATTTAGTATTATTGGTAAATGCAGTGTGTGATCTTATTACAAGAGGATATAATATTGAATTGATTTTAGCAGGATCTTCAAAAAAGAAAAAGATGAAAACATTAAAAAAAGCACTTCAAAAAATTCGTGGATATTACCGATTAGAAACAAGTGAAAGATATGTTGTCACAAATGAACTATATCAGGACGCTGATTTATTCGTTTTAACTTCAAGGCAAGAAGGTCTGGGGATAGTTATATTAGAAGCGATGTCATCGGGAATTCCTGTAATTTCAACAAAGTGCGGTGGTCCCGAAGAAATTATTATTAATAAAGAGAATGGTATATTGATAATGAATGAATCGAAAGAGGAACTTATTAATGCTATTATATCATTAATAACGAATAGGGATTTGTATAATAAATTATCTATTGAGGGAAGAAATACAATAGAAAAAAAGTTTTCCCCTGAAGTTTTAGTGAAGCAACTAAAACAAATTTATCAAGAAGAATATCCTGAATTAATAAAGGAATAGATTTTCAATGTGCGGAATTTTTGGTTTCATAGATAAGACCGGTCATGGGGTAAATAAAGAGACACTCAAGAGTATGGGTGATTCAATAGTTCATCGCGGTCCTGATGATGAAGGTTTTTATATATATAACAATATCGGTTTGGGAATGAGGAGATTGAGTATAATAGATCTTACAACCGGTCATCAACCCCTCTACAACGAGAATAAAGATATCATCGTGATTCTCAATGGAGAGATTTATAATTACAAAAGAATTAAAGATAATATTCTTACTGGCGAGCATAATTTCAGAACCAGTTCGGATGTAGAAGTTATAATTCATCTGTATGAAGAGAAGGGTATAGATTTTTTAAATGATTTAAATGGTATGTTTGGTTTCAGTCTACTTGACCTTAGGAAGCGGAAGTTATATATTATCAGGGATCGACTGGGTATTAAACCTGTTTATTATTATGAAGATAAAAACCACTTTATTTGGGCATCAGAGATTAAGGCAATTCTGAGTTCAGGTTTAGATATTGATAAAACAATTGATTATGAGGCATTATATTATTTTTTAAATATGGAATATTTCCCCGGGTATAAGACTACGTTCTCAAGAATAAAAAAACTAGCTCCCGGACATTATATTGAGATTGATATCGATTCCGGTAAACAAATTTTCAAACGATATTGGGATGCCGAATTTAATAAAAACTCGGATAACTTAGATTTCAATTCTGCTCTTGAAAGGTTTGGTGAGTTACTTCGCGATGCTGTTTCACTCAGGATGATTTCAGATGTACCATTCGGCTGTTTTTTAAGCGGCGGAATAGATTCTTCTGTAATTTCGGCATTGATGAGCGAAATTACGAGCTCGGAAATAAAAACTTTCTCACTTGGTTTTGGTACTACAAAAGAGCTCAAGTGGTTTGATGAACTTGAGTACTCTGATATTGTTGCTGAGCATATTAAGTCCCATCATAGTTCCTGGATAATAAAAGGCAGTGAAGTTCGAGATGCTCTTGATAAAATTCTCTGGCATTTTGATGAGCCTTTTGGGCGCGGGTTCCATACTTATTTTGTTTCTAAAATGTCAAAGGAACATGTGACAGTTGCTTTATCCGGTTTAGGTGCTGATGAGATACTTACCGGTTATGAGAAACATATGAAGATGAGGAATTTCAAATATATAACGATGTTTCCTGAGTTTATGTCTCAACTTCCATTATCAATATTACATAAAATAACAAAAAATAAAAAAATACAAAAACTAAAGGCAATTCTTACAAGAGATATGCATAGAAGATATATTGGTTGGATGCAGGTTCTTCGAGAGGATATGCTGAATGAAATTATAACGAAGCAATTTAAAGATAAAGTATCAGAGGATGTTATAAACTATTTTCAAAGTCAATGGCCGCTCTCAGGATTGAGTGAAAATGACTCCATCTCATATCTCGAGTTAAAGACGACCATGGTTGATGATTTCCTTAATTACACAGATAAAACTTCCATGGCTCATTCCTTAGAGGTTCGTGTGCCCTTTCTTGATCATAGATTAGTAGAGTTTGTTCTCGGGCTGCCATTTAATTTCAAGAATAAGGGTAACAATGCAAAATATATACTTAAGAAGATGTCAGAGAAACTTCTCCCCGATGAAATTATCTACCGTAAAAAGCACCCGTTCTTCTTACCATTAACGGTTTGGATTAAAGATGACTTTAAAGATTTAATCAAGGATACTTTTAATAGTAGCTTTATAGAAAATAACCCATTGTTTAATCAAGCAGGTTTAAATAATTTGCTGAATGACCATATCTCCAATAACCGGGATCGTTCCAGGGAGATTTGGTTATCTTTTATTACTATTCGATGGTTAGAGAATAATATAAATAATTGAGGATATGAAATGAGTGTAAAGAAAATTAAAGATGAAAAAATTCTAATATTAGGCGGGAGCGGTTTTATAGGAAGTAACCTTGTAAATTACTTAATAGAAAATAATGTTAAGCATATCACAGTAGTAACCGAGAAGATAGATGAAAGGGTTTCATATAACCTTGGAGACTTGAAAGATAAGATTAGGGTTATTGAAGCGGATATCCGTTATGAAAAAGAGATAGAAAAATTAGTGAAGGATCATACCCTAATCTTTAATTTTGCGGCTCAATCAGGGGCAGTTAACAGTACAGAAAAACCGTTCTTGAATCTTGATATCAATGGAAAAGGTGTTCTTAACTTATTGAATGCTTGCAGGAATAATAATACATCTGCAAAAGTTATCTTTCTCTCTTCAAGATTAGTTTATGGAATTGTAGATAGAATTCCCGTGAAGGAAAGCCAACCCCTTAATCCCGGAAATATTTATTCTATACATAAAATTTTAGGTGAGTATTACATGCAGCTTTATGCAAAGTTATACGGGATAAAAACAATTATTCTTCGTCTTACAAACCCCTATGGACCTCGACAACCGTTCTGGCAAAGTGAATATGGAATTATTAATTATTTTATATATCTTGCAATGAAGGATGAAGAATTGAAAATATTTGGTGATGGAAAGCAGCTCCGGGATTACATTTATATTGATGATTTGACCAAGGTTTTAATTACAATTGCCTGCGCAAATTATAAACCGGGAGCGATTTTCAATTTGGGTTCTGGTAAAGGAGTGAAGTTTATTGATATGGCAAGAGCTGTATGTAAAATAATCGGTCGGGGTAGAGTGAAAAAAGTTCCCTGGCCAAAATTATATAAGAAGGTTGAGACAGGAGATTTTGTTTCAGATATTTCAAAAATTAAAAATTCATTTTCCTGGATTCCTGAGGTAGACCTGGAACCCGGGATTAAGAAGACTGTTGATTTCATTAAGAATCATCCTTTATTTATTGAACGATTAAAAGGTGAGCTCTAAAGGTTTTTATAAATGAGAATATTGTTTTTAAATCCGCCATTTCTTTATAAGTTTTCGAGAGAGCAGCGTTCTCCGGCTGTTACCAAGAGCGGAACTATTTATTATCCCATGTGGTTAGCCTATGCTGCGGGGTACAGTGAACAGAATGGCCATGAGATATTTTTAATTGATTCACCTGCGGAAGATTTAGGATTTAAGGAGATTAAGGATAGGTTAAATAAAAATGATTTCATACCAAATCTTGCCGTACTTGCAACCAGTACACCAAGTATTTATGAAGATATTAAAACTTCAGAATGGCTAAAACAGACTTATTCAGGTGTGAAAGTAATTTTAGTTGGTACTCATCCAACATCATTGCCGCTCGAAACATTTGCGATATCGGACCAGATCGATTTCATTGCATTACGAGAATATGATGAGACTATCGTTGAATTAGCGAATAACCTCGAGAATAAAATCCCTCTTGATAACATAAAAGGTCTTGTATTTAAAAAGGGAGGAGAGATTATCAATACTGGTTTAAGAGATTATATTGAGGACCTGGATAAGCTGCCTTTTGTTACGGGGGTTTATAAAAGATTTCTTGATTATAAAAATTATTTTTACTCTGCAAATCTTTTTCCGGTAATCACAATAATTACCGGTCGAGGTTGTCCTTTTCAATGTGAATACTGTTTATATCCTCAGACCATGCTTGGCAATAGATTTCGGAAAAGGTCTCTTAAGAATGTTGTTGAAGAAGTTAAATATATCAAGGAACAATTTCCTAAAGTACGTGAGATTTTTTTTGAGGATGATACACTTACTGTTGATAAGGAACGAGTAATCAGGTTTTGTAATTTGATAATTAAGAATAAATTAAAGATAAAATGGTCAACCAATTCCCGTGCTCAGGTTGATCTTGATACACTTAAATTAATGAAGCGCGCCGGCTGCAGACTTTTATGTGTCGGGTATGAGAGCGGGAACCAGGAGATCCTTGATAACTTAAATAAGAAGATTACACTCGATGAAGAATTGCAATTTTCAAAAGCGGCAAAGCGTGCCGGGATAAAAATTCACGGTTGTTTTTTATTCGGGTATAAAGGTGAGACAAAAGAAACAATTGAAAAAACAATCAATTGGGCAATTCAATTAAATGCTAATACTGCGCAGTTTTTCCCACTAATGGTTTACCCTGGAACAAAGGCATATACCTGGGCTGAGTCAAGAAACCTGATAAGAACAAAAAACTATCGGCACTGGTTAACCGATACCGGGCTTCATAATACCATTCTTGATAGTGAACATTTTACCGGTGAAGAGCTGGTTAAATATTGTGATCTCGCCAGGAAAAGGTTCTACTTAAGACCTTCATATATTATCAAGAAGATCTTTGAAGGAGTTTTTCACCCTAAAGAAGGGATTCGGTTAACAAAAGCATTTTTTCGATTCATTAAGTATCTATTAGGTGGTTCAGATGTCTAAAATTAAATATTCAATAATAATTCCGGTTTATAATGGCTCTCGATTTATAGAAAGTGTTTTGCTTTCCTTTGAGAACCAGACAGTTGAACAAGCTTTATTTGAAATTATTTTTATTGATGATGGTTCAACTGATGACTCTGTTGAAAAGTTAAATAAATACAAGGATGATTTAAATATTACAATTGTGTCTCAGGAGAACCAGGGACCTGCAGCTGCAAGGAATGTTGGAATATTAAAAGCAAAGGGTGAGATAATATTATTTACCGATATTGATTGCATCCCAAACCCTAACTGGATAGAAGAAATGATAAAACCATTTTCGGATCCCAAGATATTTGGAGTTAAGGGAACCTATTCCACAAGTCAAAAGTCTATCGTTGCTCAATTTGCGCAGGTTGAGTATGAATTTAAATACAAATATATGAAACGTCAGAAATATATTGATTTTATTGATACTTATTCTGCGGCATATAGAGCTTCAATATTTAAGGCTGAAGTTTTATTTGATAAGGATTTCAGGTTTGCTTCAGGAGAGGATATTGCTCTTTCATATTATCTATCTGACCGCGGGTATAAGATGGTATTTAATCCGAAGGCTGTAGTGGAGCATTTTCATCCGGATTCAGTTTTAAAATATTTAAAGCGAAAATATAAAACTGCTTTTTGGAGAATACTTCTTTATAAAAAATTTCCCGACAGGATAATAAGAGATACTCATACCCCGCAATTTCTGAAGCTTCAAATAATTCTACTTCTGATTTTCATTATCACAGTGGTTATTTCAATTTTTTATTCTAATACATATTATGTAGCAGGAGTGATTGGTATCTTATATGTTTTATCAATGCTGCCTTTTTGTATTTTCAGTTCAGTTAAAAGGTTTTATTTGATTATTGCCTTTCCTTTCTTAATTCTCGGGAGAACAATTGTATTTGTGGCAGGTTTAATTTCAGGATATATTGGTTTTAATATTGTTAATCGAAAGGAATTCCAAACTTGTTATTATCCAAAGAAAAGAAAACTGCTTATTATGTATAAATATTTTTTCCCTGAGGTTGGTGGGATAGAATCTTTTCTAAAACTTCTATGTAATTACACATCTGATATGTATGATGTTATAGTTTTAGTATCAGCAAAGAACTCAAAGACGAGGATAGAGATGATTGACCAGGTCCATATTATCAGAACAGGAACAATTATAAATGCACTTTCTACTCCATTCTCGACGATGTATTTTTATTACTTAAGCAGGATTAATCCGGACTTAATAATTATTAATCTTGCAAACCCGATCAGTGTTCTTGCATACATGCTTATTCAACCCTCGGGGAAATTAATTGCAGCATACCACATGGATATTGTAAGGCAGAAGAATATATTTCAGTTATATAAACCTATTTTAATTTATTTTTTGAAGAAATATCCGGTTCGAATTGTTGCATCAAGCTATAAGTATGTTGAGAGTTCCAGGATTCTTAGAAGATTCAAAGATAAAATTACTGTGATTCCCTATACAATTGAAGTCAGTAAAATTAAACCTGAACAAGTTATCCCGATGAATCCAGGATACAAGTATATTTTATTTATAGGACGTTTGATTTATTATAAGGGTGTTCAGTATCTTCTGAATGCAATGAAGCATGTTAATGAGGATTGTCATTTAATAATCATTGGGGGTGGGAAATTAGAGAATAAATTAAAGGAACAGGTTCAGAAGAGTGA
>DAOVMD010000050.1 GCA_030630935.1 Candidatus Mcinerneyibacteriota bacterium
AATATAAATACTTATTTGGATTTAATCTTTGGTTCAATAGTCACTTTTTTCTATTATATTCTTTTTTATAATCACATTTATTATGTAATCTCTGTTAAATACTCTTATCTTTTTCTTTTTTCAGTGTGATCAGTGTGTTCAGTGGTTAATTTTAATCTTTTTGTTTTTTTCTTTTTTGAACTTTTCCTTGACATAGTACTGAAAATATTATATAATTTCAATAGATGTTTTATATAACAAATAAAAAGGGAAAGCACCATGTCCGGACAGGGAAAAATGTTAGAGTTTATATATGACTAATAAACAAAAAAATCTTCAGGAACTTGTAAACTTATTCCAAACAAACATCAAACAATATAAAAGCACTCAATACGACGAATCTAATACACGTGTTGATTTCATCGATAAGTTCTTTGAGCTTTTAGCGTGGGATGTTCGGAACACTGCAGGATATTCCGAGGACTATCGTGATGTTGTCAGGGAAGATAAAGTAACAATTCAAGGAAAACCAAAAGCCCCCGATTACAGTTTCCGGATTGGCGGTGTCAGGAAATTCTTTGTTGAAGCAAAGAAACCGTCTGTAAATATTAAACTGGATATCGGTCCTGCGTTCCAGTTACGGAGATACGGTTACACCGCAAAAGTCCCATTATCTATCCTGACAGACTTTGAAGAGTTCGCGGTTTATGATACAAGGATAAAACCTTCACATAAAGATAAAGCAAGTGTCGCCAGAATTTTCTACTGTACCTATGACGAGTATCAGAAGGAATGGGATTTTATTAACGATACTTTTTCCAAGGAAGCCATCCTAAAAGGAAGTTTTGACAGGTATATCGTTGATAAGAAACGGAAAAAAGGAACGAGTGAAGTTGATAAGGAGTTCCTGAAACTAATTGAGGATTGGCGTTCCAGGTTAGCGCGTGTGATCGCACTCCGGAACCAGGACGTAAGCATTTACGAACTTAACTATGCAGTTCAGAAAATCATTGACCGGATCATATTCTTGAGGATCGCTGAAGATCGTCAGATGGAAGAGTACGGTATGTTGATGAAGTTGACCGAAACAGAAAATATTATGACAGACCTCATTGAGGTCTTCAACAAAGCTGATAAGAAATATAATGCCGGGTTGTTCAAGAAGGAAAAGTTTATTAATGACCTCGAGATAGATGATCATATCTTGAAATCAATTATAAAAGGACTTTACTATCCCGCATGTCCGTATGAGTTCTCTGTACTCGGAGTCGAGATCCTCGGCAATATCTATGAACAGTTCCTGGGAAAAGTCATTAGATTAACACCAAGTCACCATGCAAAAATCGAAGAGAAACCCGAAGTCCGCAAAGCCGGCGGAGTCTATTACACACCACAATACATTGTCGATTACATCGTCCAAAACACCCTCGGTTCTTTGTTGGGTGTTTCTGACTTGTCATTGCGCTCTATACATAAGCAGTCCGAGGACAGAGAACTCATACGGGCATGCCGGGTAGTATAGTCCTTTTATAATTGATTTCAAGATATGATCATCTATCTCAAGATCATTCATAAACTTTTCCTTCTTGAACAAACCGGCATTATATTTCTTATCAGCCCGGTTAAAGACTTCGGTCAGGTCAGTCATAATATTTTCTGTTTCGGTCAATTTCATTAACATTCCGTACTCTTCCATCTGTCTATCTTCAGCAATCCTCAAAAAGATTATTCGGTCAATGATTTTCTGAACTGCATAGTTAAGTTCGTAAATGCTGACGTCCTGGTTCCGGAGTGCGATCACGCGTGCTAATCTGGAACGCCAGTCCTCAATAAGTTTCAGGAACTCCTTATCAACTTCACTGGTTCCTTTTTTCCGTTTCTTATCATCGATATACCTGTCAAAACTCCCTTTTAGAATGGCTTCCTTGGAAAAGGTATCATTAATAAAAGTCCAATCCTTTTCATACTCGTCATACGTACAGTAGAATATTCTGGCAACACTGGCTTTATCTTTATGTGAAGGCTTTATCCTTGTATCATAAACCGCGAACTCTTCAAAATCTGTCAGGATAGATAATGGAACTTTTGCAGTGTACCCGTATCTACGTAACTGGAACGCTGGACCGATATCCTGTTTAATATTAACAGACGGTTTCTTGGCTTCAACAAAGAATTTCCTGACTCCGCCAATACGGAAACTGTAGTCAGGGGCTTTTGGTTTTCCTTGAATTATTACTTTATCTTCCCGGACAACGTCACGATAGTCTTCGGAGTAACCGGCAGTGTTCCGGACGTCCCATGCCAGCAGTTCAAAGAACTTATCGATGAAATCGACTCGTGTATTTGATTCATCGTATTGAGTACTTTTATATTGTTTGATATTTGTTTGGAATAAATTTACAAGTTCCTGAAGGTTTTTTTGGTTATTCATCATATATAAACTCTAACATTTTTCCCTGTCCGGGCATGCTGTTTCCCCTGTTTATATCGTTATATATAAATCTATTGAAATTATATAATAATTTTCACATTATGTCAAGTAAAACTTCAAAAAAGAAAAAAACAAAATAAAAATAATTAACCACTGAACACACTGAACACACCGCAATATTATAGATTACAATATACTTGTTTAGAGCTTGTAATACTTAATGATACTATAGAATGTAAAATAAATTTCACAGGGATGTACGGGATGTACGGGATGAAATAAAAACAAAAAAACTGATTTCAGATTTTTAACAGAGATTACATAATAAATGGGATTATTAAAAAGAATATAATAGAAAGAAGTAATTATTGAACTTATGATTAAATTAAAATAGGTGTTTATATTCTTTTTCCTATCCCATATTATCATGCTTCCTGAATCTCCGATTCCAATCTCTGTTAAAGAACTTGTAGTGTATGAGAACAATTCATTAATTATGGGACACTCCACTTGAGCATGCTTTTGTGCTCTTTACAGCGAAGCTGTAAGTTATCTATAAAACGACTGTTCTCTACTCTCTGATATCTGTTCTCTGTTCTCGGTGAGGTTAACAGAGTTAACCGAAAAGGTTCCAATCTCTGCTAAAAACTTATAGTGTATGAGAATAATTCATTAAATATGGGACGCCTCCTCGAATAAAATGAATTTGGAACACAGCACTTGAGTGTGCTTTTGTGCCTTGTGCTCTTAAGCACTAGACAGCTCACCTGTCTTCTATCTATAAAACGACTGTTCTCAGTTCTCTGTTATCTGTTCTCTAATCAAGCAACTTTGTTGCTTGAAAATGTTTCTGAATGGTTTCAATAATCTCTTGCCTAGTTTTAAATTGAATAAGTTGTGGAAGAAATTTTACGTGATCCGGAATTCCTTTAAGATATGGCTTTAAAAATTTTCTGAATTTTAAAATCCCGGAAGTTTCTCCATATTCCTCGATCATTAAATTAAAATGCTCAAGCATGACTGAAATTCTTTCTTCCCTGGTTGGCTCTTTATAATCGGGTTTATTAATATTAAATATCCATGGATTTCCTGTGCTGCCCCTTCCAATTAAAAATCCTTCAGGTCTTATCTCATGTACTATTCTATCATAATCTTCCTTTGAATAAACCCCGCCGTTTGCTATAATTGGAATTTTAAAGAACGATTTTAAGGTCTTAAAGTTTTCCAGCTCAAGTGCTCCTGAAAACAATGCTTTTTTTGACCTAAGATGGAGAAAAACACAAAGGAGTCCGTTCTCTTCTGCAATTTTAATGAGGTCCTTTGACTTGCAATCATTGATGCTCCAACCAATTCTTGTCTTTATTGAAAGTGGTGTTTTCATTTTTTTAAGTATACTTACGATGATTTTTTCCGCTAAGTTAGGATGTTTTAATAATGCAGCTCCACCTGATTTTCCTGTAACTTTTCTCGCAGGACACCCCATGTTAATATCGATTAGATCAGGTTTAAATTTGTTTTCAATATCCTTTGCTGTTAATGCTAAGGCTTCCGGATCACTACCGAAGAGCTGCACTCCAACAGGTCTGTCAATATCTTCAAATTTGATGAAACGATTGTGAAAATCAGGATTCATTTGATACCCTCTGCCGCTTATCATCTCAGTAAAGAGAAGTCCACGACAGCCATACTTCCTAATTATCTTTCTGAAAGGATAGTCAGTGTACGCTGCTAAAGGTGACTGGTTGATGTTTGTTTTTATAATGTCAAGTAATGTTTTCATATGAACAATTGTAACTCCAGCACACTTAAACTTGTTTTGAACTCTTGAACCATAGAACCATAGACGTGCCATGGCACGTCTCTACAATAACATTTAAACACATGCAAAGCATGCTAAAGCAACTCTGTTGCTTTAGCAGAGAGCAGAGAGCCGAGAGCTGAGAACAGAGAGCAGAAAGCTGAGAACAGAAAAATAAAATTCTTTTGATCTCATCAGTACATTTGTACTGGAGCTTAACTCTTTTTATTTAACACTTGAACTATTCAACTCTATTTTATTCCCCTTGAGTAAGCATCTAATTTCAAAGTATCCTTCTTACCTTCTTCAAGCAGCCTTGTACCAAGCCCAGCAATCATTGCTGCATTATCTGTGCACAACTCATGGGACGGGATAAAAAGTTTAATATTATTATTCTTTGAAAATTCAGTCATGGTTTTTCTCAGATAAGAATTTGCAGAAACTCCACCGGTTATTGATAATCGTGAAACATTCTCTTTCTCAAGATATCTTTTTAAATTGATGATTAGAATATCTATAGCCGTTTTTTGAAATGATGCAGCAATATCTGCTTTCGATGTATCAGGATTTTTCCTGTAATAATTTAAAACGGCAGTTTTCAATCCGCTATAACTGAAATCAAGTGACTTATCTTTAAACCGTGGTCGTGGAAATTTAATTGAATTAGGGTTACCCGACTTACTAAGCTTATCTATTATCGGACCGCCCGGATAACCAAAGCCCATAAACTTGGAAATCTTATCAAATGCTTCCCCTATCGCATCATCCCGTGTCGTACCGATTACTTCTATAGTTGTGTAATTATGCACCTTACATAGAATTGTATGTCCCCCGGAAAGAATAAAACCAATATACGGAAACTCAGGCTCAGACTTGCTTAAGTGGTTTGAGTAGATATGTCCAAGGGTATGATTTACCCCGATTAAAGGTATTCTTCCAGCATAAGCTAAACCTTTTGCAAAGTTTAAACCTACTAATAAAGAAACTATTAACCCAGGTCGATTTGTAACCGCGATTCCGTCAACATCCTTTAAAGTAATCTTTGCTGCCTTCATCCCCTTCTCAAAAACATATGAAATATTTTTTATATGTTCTCTCGAGGCAAGCTCAGGTACAACACCTCCATACTTGGAATGGATTGTTTGAGATGAAATAATGTTAGCTCTAATTTTATATCCATCTTCAACGACAGCAAATGAAGTATCGTCACATGATGTTTCAATTCCAATTACGATCATAATTTTTAATGATCCAGATATTCGTTAATAATTTCTTCCACCTCGTCACTAACAGAGAAGTCACCATTTGTTCGGAGTTTATCTTGGTTTTCGATAATGTATGAGACAGGGACAACTTCAATTCCGAGGGCTTTAAATTCTTGATAGGCAGTTTCCAGGGTAGCTGGAGTATCATACCTGATATGAGCAATTCCCACCGCATAACCTTTTTTAAAAGCTGTTCTTATTAATTTGCTAATCTGCTTTTTTATAAAGGTCTTATTATTTTTATGGTCAAGAAAAACATCTCTTTTTAAATACGGAACTCCCATTTTATCTGCTGTTCTCCAACCTTTGGTACTCTGGATTGTTACACTATCAACATAATACATCTTTCTTGATTTCAAGATATTCATTACTATTTCCATTTTTGGACCATTTTGAGTGAACTTGGAACCCATATGGTTATTAAGGCCTGAAACAGCTGGAAGACTGGCAAGGTTATTTAGTAATATTTGTTCAACTTCTTTATCGGACATATTTGCGAGCAGCATTGTTTTATCTGATTCCGGGATAAGTTCCGGATTTATCGGCTCCATAGGACAATGAAGCATTATTTCATGACCTTCCTCCAAACCCTTTTTTACGGTATAGCGAGAATTTTTGCAGCCTGGAAGGACAGAAAAAGTAAGACCTTTTAATTTTAAAAGCGTTTTGAATCTCTTACCGATGTCATTACCCATATCATCAATGATTATTGCGATTACAGGTTTATCACTTTCTTTGAGTGTTTCCTCGCAAAATGAAATCGCAACAAAACTAGTTATATAATTATCGAATCCACAGTATAAAGTAGTTGTTTTTTGTGAATTTAACTCATAGTTGCTCTTAGAAAAAATTGTTCCAGCCTTGATAATTTCATCTGTAATTTCTTTCGATAGTTTGTTATATTTTAATTCATCACTAAGTATAATATTGAAGGAAGAAAAGATTATTCTATGGTCATTGACTGTTTTTTCTTCAGATACCTCAAGTACACTCACCCTCGAAACGCCATTTTTTTCCAATATATCGACAATTACCTGCCTTAGCCTGATGGATTCCCTGTAAGGATTTTTTAACTTATCCTCTTTCTCAGGAAGAAAAAAAGCAACTGTAAGGATGATTAGGAGAAGGATTACATATATTAATGTTCTAACAAATCGTTTGTTAATCTTTTTTTTTCGTTTTACCAAATTACTCGTCATCCTTATTAAAGATCAACATTGATTTTACAATACTAATTGCCTGTTTCAGTTGGAGATCTGTCTCTGGTTTAACTGATTTATATTTATCTGTTCCATCATGCTTAATCCTGATTTCCTTCTTTAACTCACGCTTTAGTAATCCAAACTCAATCTCCAGATCATCTTTTTTTAATTGCTTAGTAAGTTTGTAAAGATTATTCGGATCCAGGAGGAATGTCCCAAATTGGTCTTTCGCGTATCCGCCTTTTATATCTTTGAACTCCGGATTATTTTGATGTTGTGCTTTATATAATTCTTCGTGATCTCTGATGTAGTTCTGGATAATTTTCTTTTCTCTGATTAATCTAAGTTTCTGGGAATCATCTGAAGAAATATAAAATGGCTCCACGCTAACATCAGGAGAAATTCCTTTTCCATGGATGCATATTCCGGAAGGAGTATAGTATTTTGCGATCGTGATCCTTGCAGCAGAACCGTCAACCAGTGGAAAAATATTCTGTACGGAACCTTTACCAAAACTGTTTTCTCCAACCAATATTGCCCGTTTATTATCTCTCAAAGCCGCAGCTACAATTTCAGAAGCACTTGCACTTCCAATATTAATAAGAACAACGAGGGGCTGATCAGTATATTTATCAACATTTGTTGAATAGTATTCCCTCATGCCTTTTTTATCTCTCCCTTTTACCGAAACGATCAACTTTCCACCTTTTAAAAAGAGATCTGACACATCAACCGCTGAAGAAAGATATCCACCTGGATTATACCTTAGGTCCAGGATAAAGCCTTTAGTATTATTCTTATTTAATGAGATCAATGCCTCTCTAAGTTCCTGACCGGTTTTTTCCTTGAAATCAGTTATTCTTAAATATCCGATATCATCGTCAATTTTCTCAAACTTCACACTTTTAATTTTGATGATATCCCTGACAATTGTAAAGTCAATCAGGTCTTTTTCTCCTTCTCTGTAAATTGAAAGAGTTACTTTTGTCCCGGGTTTTCCTCTCATAAGTTTAACCCCGTCGTCTGTGGACATGTTCTTTGTATCAACACCGTCAATCTTTATAATCTTATCATTGGGTTTGATTCCAATCCTTTCTGCCGGGGTATCTTCAATAGGTGAAATAATCGTGAATATTCCGTCCTGAACAGTGAAGTGTATCCCGAGCCCACCGAACTCTCCCTTAAGATCCGTCTTCATCTCCTTTACCTGATCCGGAGTTAAAAACCCGGAGTTTGCATCAAGAGTATTGAGCATTCCTTTAAGAGCACCATAGATCAAATCACTATCTTCAACTTGCTCAACATAATGTCTCTCAACTAAAGACTGAACCTGAAATATAAGAGACTGTGTTGTTTTTTTACTGTAAGTTTTCCCGCTCAATAAAAACGGTATACTTAATCCGATTACAAATGCAAAAAAGATATAGAATAAAAAACCTTTTCTTTTCATGAAAGACCTCCTTATTGTAATAATACTTCAGGGTCGATAGCTTTCTCTTTATACCATACCCCGAAATATAAAATATAACCTTTAATTGAACTTGTGTTTCCGACCTTTCCAATTCTCTCACCTGTCTTTACCACATCACCTTTTTCAACAAATATCTCGTCAAGATGTCCATAAATAGTGGATATCCCGTACTTATGCTCAATTATTATCATATTCCCCCTACCCTTAAACCAACCGGAATATTTAACTGTCCCCGAGAAAGACGACATAACAAAGGTTCCTTTTTTGGCAGAGATCTCAATGCCGTCTCTGAACATAAATGCCTTGAACTCCTTATTCTTGTACTTCCCAAATCTCCCTGCAATCTTTCCCTTAATTGGCCAGGAAAGAAGACCTTTTAGCTGGATAAGTATCTTTGTAGAATCATCAGGGGCTCGCTTGTTTGTTGATAACATCCCTGCAATAAATTCCTTTAACATCTTAGAGTTGTTCTCTAATGCCTTAATCTCCTTCTTATAATTTTTCTTCTGCTTTGAAAACTCATCTAAAAGTTTCTTTCTCTTCTTCTTCTCTTTCGAAATTTTCTTCATCTCATGCTCTGTTAAATCTTTGAGATGGATTAACTTATTTAGCTTAACGGCCATCTCTTCGCTTTTCTTTCTGTATATTTCATTTTCCCGCTCTAACTTTTTAATCAAACGTGAATCCGATATCGCAATTATTTTTAAAAGTTTATACTTTAATAAGAACTCATTTGTACTGTCAGATGTTAAAATTATCTCAAATATATTCATCCTTCCAAACTTGTAAATAGCCCTTACCCTGCGAGATAAACGCCGCTTATAAAGCTCAAGGTCCTGCTCAGATGATGCAAGATTCTTGCGGGCAATCTTGATCTCTTTATCAAGTCCCCTTAACTCAAGATCTAATTTTGTGAGACTCTTCTTGTCCCGTGAAAGTTTCTTGTCGATTTCATCTAAAAGTTCAATTGTCGATTTCTCCCTCGATGTAATTTCTTTGATCTCAGATTTCTTCTCGGAAAGCTTATGGTCCAACTTTTTCAGCTTCTTAGAAGAATCCCTTAACTTGTCTGCAAAGAGGAATGGTACCACTGAAAATAAAAAGACAAGAAGCAGGATTAAAACTTGAGGAATTTTCTTAATGCGAATAATGCGCCTAAACATCCTAATAAACCTCCGGTTAGTATAATCAAGAGAATTTGCTTGATTGAAATAAAGTTTATAGTAACAATATACGAGAAATCAAATGATATATTTAAAGCTAAAAAAATGATATATAATAGAATAATTGAAATAATTGAACCTATAACCCCTTTTATAACTCCTTCGGTAACAAAAGGTAATTTAATAAATAACGGAGTAGCTCCTACTAATTTCATTATCTCGATCTCTGTTTCCTTAGAAAAGACAGTTAATTTAATAGTATTTGACGATATCATTACTGCTAAAAACAGGAATATCAATGAAAGCATCAGTCCAAGAGTTTTTGAAGTATAGAGAATTTTGGCAATCTCAGCCCTGGATTGGATATCGTCAATCTCCTGATAATGAGTAAGCTTCTCTTTAAGCTTCGAAATATTATCAGAAGTGCTTCTGCCCCCGTGAATATATATCTCAATGATATTTGGGAGAGGATTCTCTTCTAAAATCTCTATGAGGTGCTTTATATCTTCATCTTCTGAGAACTTCTTCAAAGCCTCTTCCTTCGGTATAAACCGAACATTCTTAACATACTTCTCAACCATGATCTCGTCCTTGATCTCAGCTATCCGCGTCTCTGCAATATTATCCTTCAAGTATAACGTTAAGTCAGCACTCATCTCCCATTTTGAGATTACGCCGCGAATATTTGATGAAATAAGGAGGAAGATTGAAAAGATTAAAAGGGAGAGTGAAATCGTTATAATTGAATTGAAAGATACAGCTTTATTCCTTAAAATATTTTTAATACCTTCTTTAATAAAGTATTTAATATTAAATGCTCTCATAAAATATCTAATCCGGTATCTACAACAACTCTTCCACCAACAATCTTTATCATTCTCTTACCTATCTTCTTGACCATATCCTCATCGTGTGTCGCCATTATTACTGTTGTTCCCCGCTTGTTTAACTCCATGAAAATCCTCATAATATCATTTGAGACAACCTTATCAAGGTTTCCAGTAGGTTCATCAGCAAGAATTAAAACAGGATCGTTAACAATTGCCCTTGCAATTGCAACCCTCTGCTGCTCACCACCTGAGAGAAAGTGGGGCATTGCATCTCTCTTTGAAGTAAGGTCCACGACTTTAAGTACTCCCATGATCATCTCTGCTATTCGACGCTCATCCTTCCCAATCGCCTCTAGAATAAATGCAATATTTTCAAAAACAGTTCTGTCATAAAGTAATTTGAAATCCTGGAAAACTACTCCTATCTGCCTTCGAAGATATGGAAAATCTTTCTTTGGCATCCTTGCCATATTCCGGCCATTTATAATTATCTGTCCCTTTGTCGGGATCAGGTCACCATAAAATAACCTTATCAGTGTTGTCTTTCCTGCACCGGAAGGTCCGGCAATAAAAACAAACTCCCCCTTTTCTATCTCTAAAGATATATCCTTCAAAGCATAAAGGTTCTTCTCAAAAATCTGATATAAGTGAAAAGCTTTTATCATTTGTTATTTTTTTGGAATTGGAATTACACAAAGAAATTTAAAAACCTTGTCTGTTTTATTAACAAAATTATGTTCTTCATTCGGAGCGATTAGTGCTGAATCACCAGGCTTTAAATGAATCTCTCCGTCTTCTGTTACGATTGCTCCCTCACCTTCAAGTGTATATATCTCATGCTCCCAAGTGTGTGAGTGGTATGGTGTACAACCGTCCTTCTCAAGTTCAAACATTCTTAATGCGAAATTCGGAGCATTGTTCTTCTCAGCAATCAGCCACCTGATTGAGGCATTTTCCGCACCCGGTATGGTTACTTTCTCAAGCTCAATCTCGGAATAATGTTTCTTATACATGGTTTCTCCTGTATATGTTTCATGTGAAACATCAGAAAACCAACAGTCGTGAGCGTTTCACGTGAAACAAGTTTTTGTCATTATTTATTATGTAATTATAACATAATTTAAATTAAAAGTCAAACAATTGAAGAGTCCTAGGTGTGGATTCTAATTGTTGGTATTAACTCCATTTTTTATTAGAAACAGGATTGCAGACATCTCGCATGACCGAGCATCGTCGGGATTGAAATTTAGATAACAACACCCTATAAAGGTTATTTTAAAGATAAATAAAATTTTTTAACCACTGATCACACTGAACACACTGAAAAAATTTAACAGAGATTACACGATTATGGGATAAAAAAATGAATAGAAAAGATGAATACCTATTTGATTATAACTATATAATAAATTCGGATTTTATCTTATGCAAAAAGTTTTCTCATTAGTTTTTTCTATTCCTTTTAATAATCCCATTAATCATGTTGATGGAATCTTTGATTCCAATCTCTGTTAAAAATCTGAACTTA
>DAOVMD010000218.1 GCA_030630935.1 Candidatus Mcinerneyibacteriota bacterium
AGGAATAAATTCCTTTCGTTTTGGAGTATGATATAATTCAATATTAATATAACAAGATAAATGGAAAAACCCTTATAAAACTTATTGACATAATTAACAGAAATTAGTATAATAAGCAAAAGGAGAATCAATGAATAATTTTGCTTATTCCTTAATCACAGATTTTGGTGACAAAAAATATTTACATAAGCTTATTGCTATCAGTTCCATAAAAACGAAGAAGGATCTTCTTAAATTTTTATTACTTAATACTGCAACCTTAAAGAGTTCCAAGATAACAGCATCAGAGATTTTTACGCATAGAATAGCTGCATCAAAAATTGCTGATAAAATCCCTAACGCTTATATTAAAACATACGCAAAGTTATTAAATATTTATGGATTATTACGGGAAGGTAAATTATCAAAAGCTTATACCTTAATAAATAAAGAGAAAAACCATATAACTGAATTTAAAAACAATTTCCTGACTGCCTACTTGCTTGAACTGGAAGGAGATTATTATTCAATCCCTAAGGACAGGAAAGCTATCGATAGTTTTAAAAAAGCATTAAAGAAATATGGTTCCATTGCTAATGAAAAGGATATTTACAGAGTTAAAAGTAACCTTTTAGCAGCATATCTTTATAAAAAAGATATTAAAAATTCAGAAATGCTTATTAAAGAACTTTTATCTTCTCCATTTGAAAAGCAGAATTTATATTTTAGATCTAAACTTTATAATAATCTTGGTATTTTATATTATTACAAGAATAAATTTAAAGAGTCGAAAAAATATTTTTTGAAATCTTTTAAACTTTCAAAAAAGTTAAACCAACTTGAATCACAACAGAGAACTTTGGGAAACGTTGCTGCAATTTACACTACAGAAAATAATTATTTAAAAGCAATTGAAATATATAAACAACTGTTAACACAATTCACATCTGGAAATTATTTTTTAAATATATTTCCTTGGTTAATCAACATTGGACATTCATATTACAATCTGAATAAATATAAAGAGGCAAAAATCTATTTTAATAAATATATCAATTATGCAGTAAAGTACTCTTTCCCTAAACGGATTATTGAAGGGCACTATTATAAAGCTCGAATTTATTTTTACCAGAATAATTTAAAATTATTTCTTCAAGAAAAACGGATCATAAAAAAATATTTAAGAAAGCAAAAAGATTCGAAATCAGAATATAATTATCTAATTATCTTAGATTTATTTCTTGAAATACTTAGCTCACCGAAAAATAACCACAATAAAATCTTTGCAGAATATAAAACGATCCTCTCAAAAAGAAAAAATATTTCCCTTTCAGAATGGAATGACTTCAACTCCGCAAAAAACAGGGATTAAAGAAATAGTCGAAATGTGCTGGCAAGTTTTTAAACAATTGAACCATAGTATCGGAATGCATCGATGGTAATCGATGCAATGTTTTTGCATTGATTCACAGAGTTCATCAATGCACTCCAAAAATCCACAATAACAATTGAACTATCTCAACTCCCACACATTTAAACGGTTTTAGAAATTCCATTCCTCTTAATCATGGTCAAGGTCAAACTGACCTTGACTGAAAGGTTTCTCAAATTAATTTTGCACTATAATATTTTTACGCATAAGCAAAGGGGCTCGATGCCCCCTTGAACATTTTAACACTTGAACATTTCTTTTTCTCTTCTTGACATTCTCACTTATTTATGTTATTATTTCACCTAATCAAGTCAAAACATAGGAGTTAAAATGAGCAGATATCTCAAACTTATTTGTTTCGTAATTATTATTCTTATTTCTTCAATAAGCATTTTTGCAAAAGATTCTTTTTACGGTGTTGGTTATACAATTGAAACAGATTTACATGGCTATGTTGGAACCGTTCGATTTGGAAGTACTTCTGAGCATTCCAAACTTGCATTCCATGCACTTAATAAAAAGTTTGAACTTGTAATTGCAACAAAAACCGCAAAAAGTTTAGATTTTATCCGATTATTCAAGGGTGAACTGGAATATAAATCTAATGATGACGGTTTCGAGCTCATTACCGGAGATTCTTATGGTTTGGAATTTAGTTCAACTCAACCTGTTCCATTGGGCGGCGTAAATTTATATTGGGGATATTTTACAGGAATAAAAATTTATAATTGGGATGCATTTGTCTGGGGTGATGCAATCAATGGGAAACACTGGATGATCCCTGGAGGAGTTGACATTGGTATTGAGATACCTGCATCAAGTTTGCTTTTTACAATTGGTGGAAAAGGCGGATTCGCATTTGGAACAATGACTCTTGATAATCTAACGACCGGTGAAGCGTTAAAGAAAATTTCATTTGGTTATGAACATCAAATCTATGTCACTCTCGCTCTTAAATTGTAAATTAACAGAGAACTGATAAAAACATTTTTTTTACAGGGAATTAAAGAGAACTAACGAGAACATAGCATCGCTTTGCTCTGCATTTATGATTTATGATTGACAATTATTAATTGATAATTAATTTGCATTATATATGACAATGCTTTAATCTGTAAAACAACTGCTCTCGGTTCTCTGATATCTGTTCTCTGTTCAAGCAACAGAGTTGCTTGAGAATAGCAGGTCGACGATCAGAGAGAGGAGATCCCGCATAGCCCCGAAGTGAATTCGGGATAAACTCCACGTATCGGGAGAACTGAAGAGTAAGAAACCACATAGGGTTCCCTATTAAAAAACTAACGAGAACTTTTTGAAGAATGACAAAATGAAGAATATTTGAAATGTCAGTAGGGGCGACCGGCCGGGCGCCCTGACCATAAGAAATAAAACACCCATTCGATAAAAATATATAAAACAAAAGGATGAAAAGAAAAACAAAAAAATAAAAATATCTTTAGCAGGTTGACGACCGAAGGGAGGAAATCCCGCTCGCGCTGCGTATCGGGAAACTTGTACGAGACATGTAAGGGATGGTTTACATTAATAGTTTCATCTATAAAACAACTGCTATCGGTTCTCTGATATCTGCTCTCTATTCAAGCAACGGAGTTGTTTGAGAATGCGGTGTGTTCAGCGTGTGAAGTTTACCCCGAATCTCCACGTAGTTCGGTGCGTCCTCCGTGGTAAAATTAAACTCGAATGCTTTTTACTTATCTTCAGATCTAAAAAAGTGCAACATAATAATTAAAGCAAAATCATTATTCATTGTTCATTCTTCATTCTTCATTCTTAATTATTCATTGATTTTTCGGGGTTTCCAAAGAATAAATATTTCTTTATAAATTATATTTGTTTTCTTTGGTTTAATTAAAATTGTTTCAATCACATCGCGATATATATCAAACTGGTCTTCGAAGCCGGCGATTTTATCTTCCAGCTCTTCCTTAACTCTTTTAATCTGGTCAGTTATAATTGCAATCTCGTTAGTTGTCTGCTTAACTTCTGCTGCGGCTTTCTTTGTCATCCTTCTCTTACGGCTGGCTTGAGAAAGTATTGACCGTCTTTTTCGACCTGAAAAAACTGAGAAAACAGATTCAAGTGCAGAAAATCCCTCTTCCTTTTTTCTGGATTCAAGGTCTTCTTTATCAGAAATTAATTCTCCTAATTTTTTTCGAAGGTTAATTTCGAGGCGTTGTAATTTTTTTAAGTATGTACTTTTTATTTTCTGGATCTTTTCATCAATCTTATCTTCAATTTCCGAATCAATCAATAATTTGAAATCTTCAATTGTTTGACCAGGTTTGGAAAATAATTTAAGCGGACGGTTCTTAAATATTTCAATGGAATGATTTTTAATTAAATCTGAATTTACCTGAGATTTCAAAACCTTAACGAATGCTGCTTTCTTCAATTTATCGGAGAGCGGGTAATATGGATATTCCTGAATCGCGGTACCTTCGTCAATACTGGCATTTAAAGAAAATTCAAACGCAGAAAAATCCGAATCCTTTGACGCATCAACCGTCACTAAAAACTCTTTCTGTTCAAATATCAATGGTCTCTTCGAATCAAATATCACCTTTACCTTAAAATACAAATCCGGATAATAAAAGATATCCTTTCCTTCATCAGGCGCGGCAGAGAGATATTTATGTTCAATTGCTGAATTTACATTTGGCCTTATATGAATTAAATCTCCTGATTCTGTGGTCTCTGAAACTTTATGTTTTATTTGATTAACAGGTTCATCAGATTTCATCTTAAGATTTTTTATATCCCTTAAGGTTAAAGGTCCCTTTAAATAAGATATTGCCCAGCGCGAATTTACAATCTCAATTTTTTCTGTATGAATATTCTTAATTATAAACTCCCTCTTTCTTAATCTACTTATCTGTGACGAGATTGTCTTATTACTAGTGTCATCAATATCTGTTTCTTTTTTCAGACCGTCTAATAACCTTTCCTTGTCATTTTCTGTTTGTAATTTCCCGATCATCCAGACCCCAGCATTCGTAAATGCTTTGTAGTCTATGTCCATCGGGTTCTGTGATGTTAAATGTACTCCCAACCCAAAAGCCCGGGCTTGTTTTAATAATGTTAATAACGGCTCTTTTGTTGGTGGGTTCTTTGGATATGGCGGGAGATACCCGAAGACCTCATCAAAATAGAGGTATGCCCTCAAGCGCCCTGATCCCGACTGTGAATGCATCCAGCTGATAATATTATATAACAGAATTGTCGTTACAAACATCTTTTCATTCTTCTTTAAATGAGCTGTGTAAATAATTGAAATAGACGGTTTTCCCGATTCAGTTTTTAACAGCTTTTTAATCTCCATTGGGAATCCCTCAAGCCAAACCTTGAAAGATGGATTAGCAATTAAAGCATTTATCTTTATTGCAAAATCTTCTCTCTTATCCTTTGAAAATATCGACTCGATATCCATCACTCCTAATTTTGAAAATGGCGGGGTTATAATATATTTAATTAATTTTACAAGATCAAGCGACTCATCATTTTTCCAGCACCATTCAAAAATATTCAGAAGTAACAAATAGTTCTTATCAGTCAAATCTATATCTTCAAAACCTATCAGGTTAAGCAAAGCCAAAGTTAACCCCTTTATCTTTTCAAATATCGCTTCTGAATCAATATCAAAATCGAGGCTCGAATCCTTATTAAGATCTGATAAAAGATTCAATGGGGTACCGCCACGGGAACCGGGGGTGAATATCCTGAGCTCCGAACGTTCTTTTAATTTTAAGATACGCTCTTTATCAATTCCCCAGTTTAATAAACCTTCCCGCCAGCGTTTGGCAATCTTTTCTGCATAAACTTCCTTTGTTACCCCTTCCGCTTCTGCCTGGGATTCATTAATAATCGGGAGATAATCTTCAGGAGCTAAATCAGGGAATTGAAATGCAAGATTGCATAAATCACCTTTCGGGTCAATTATTATTATTGGAACTCCGTTCAATGCAAGTTCCTCAAGCAAGTCAATACAGAGCCCTGTCTTCCCTGAACCTGTCATACCAATACAGATTGCATGAGTGGTCAAATCAGAAGTCTTGAGAAAAAACGGCTCGCCAAGTTTTCCTTCCGAAACAACCTTTCCTAAATATAACTGGTCCTTTCTTATTAAATTATTATCCATTATTCCTCCAAGTTATTACTAAAAGCATTTTATCAGATTTTCTAAAAAAATCAAGTCTTTTTTTTGTCATTGCGAAGGAAAGCTCGAAGAGCTTGACTGCGGCAATCTAACATTTTCCAATTAGTACATTTTAATTCAATCATTTCGTAGAGATGTGCCATGGCACGTCTAACATTCAAATATGCTGGATTGGTGATTGTTGAATTGTTAAAATAATAGGTTCTTCTCCATTTTAGTTGGTTGAAATTCCAGGGAAAGCCTGCTTAGCCCTTAATACGAAGCACTCTGTATTTTTAATTGAATACATATTTCATTTTTATTA
>DAOVMD010000076.1 GCA_030630935.1 Candidatus Mcinerneyibacteriota bacterium
ACATTCAAATATTTTTATATTTTTCCTCTGTATCAAGAGTTTATCCTGTTCAAAAAATTATTGTGTAAAATGATTTTTTTTATTTATCTTGACAAAATATACAAAATATTGTAAAATTAACCTATAAAGACAAGGAGTTCGTTTTGAAAGAGATATCTCCATCGATTTTAAACGCTGATTTATTTAAGATAAAAAAGATTTTTAAATCTTTCGCATCTGCAAACATAAAATCTGTTCATCTTGATATAATGGATGGAGTATTTGTACCGAACATTAGTTTTGGTCCAATGTTGATTAAACAATTATCAAAATACAAAAAGAATCTCCAATTTATTTCTCACCTTATGATTATCAATCCTGAGAGATACATTGAAGATTTTTATAAAGCCGGGAGTGACGGAATTATAATTCATCAAGAAGCAACGACTCACTTACACAGTACATTATTAAAAATTAAATCTTTCAATATCCGGGCTGGGGTTTCCATTAACCCTTCAACGCCAGTTAGTGTACTTGAGGATGTTCTGGATTTACTTGATGAAGTCCTCATCATGAGTGTTAATCCCGGGTTTGGCGGGCAGAAATTTATTGAGCACAGTTATCAAAAAATTGAAAAGCTTGTAACTTTATTTGAAGACCACGATAATGAAAACATTGCTATCTCCATTGACGGTGGTGTAAATATTAATAACTTACCGAAGTTATTTAATTATGGAGTTGATGTTGCAATTATTGGTTCTGCAATATTTAAAAATAAGGATTTAGAAAAAACACTTTCAGAGTTTAATAAAATCACTGAGAGAAGGTAGTGTGAAAAATGTTATGAAAGAATATGAAAAATAAAACTACCCCAAAAGTAGATATATGAAAAGGCTTTTTTCTTACTTTTGCAATTATGAGAATTTATTTATAAGATGATTTCATATAAATCAGTTCTTTGATATAATAATTTATTTACGATGTTAAAAAGAAATTCTTTACTACTGAGCAGATAACAGAAAGAAGATAGAAGAAAAGCTTTTAACCACTGAACACACTGATCACACTGAAAAGATTTAACAGAGATTTGAATCAGAGATTCAGCAAAGCATGATTGATGGGAAAAAGAAAAGAATAGAAAAAATAAATATTCTTTCTTTTAATGTTATTGTCTTTAATCATGCGCCAGGCCAAACTGGACTGGTGTGAAGTTTTGTACTTTGGGAGAGTATCATCATTACGCATAACATTGGGGTTTCACCCCCTTTAGCTGTTTTTCTATTCTTTTTTATAATCCCATTTATTATGTAATCTCTGTTAAAAATGCATTTTCTTCGCGTTTTCGTGGCTAACAAATGAGGGTTTTATATTAAGTATCAGTAGCTCTAAACAAGTGTATTGCAATCTATAATGTAGCGGCGTGTTCAGCGTGTTCAGTGGTTATTTTTTTTGTTTTTATTTTTAGGAAAGGAAAGTAATTGTTTTAATAAAGATTGTATTATTCGATAAATAACAGGTTGCTGTGAATAAACTTTTCACAGTACCCTGAAAGAAATTAAGGAGGATATTATGAATAAATTCTTTTTTCCATTTTTGGTTATTCTATTATTTTCAATTCCAACTTCTTCAGCAATTTTAATTACAGAAGTTGCTCCGACAGGCGGAGGAGGTTTTGTTGAGGATTGGGTTGAGTTACAAAATACCGGGGCTCTTGGTCAGGATTTAACAGGTTGGGCAATTGGAGACCTTGATCCTGATGGTATTCCTGAAACCAGGAGATATGTAATTCCTGCAATAACCTTAGCCGCAGGTCAGCGTCTGGTAGTCCATTATAAAACCGGCTTGGATGATACAGTCATCAATGATAATAACCCCGGGTACTGGGATCTTTTTGTAAATGGTGCAGAAGATGATCTACCAAGTACTTATGAAACTGTTGTTTTATTTAATGATTCTAATACAATTGTTGATGCAATTATTTATCAGGTTGCCGATTCAACATATTATGATTCTGATGTAAATACAATTGAAGCAGCCGGTGAATGGATTCGGGAACCAACCGAGGAACAGATTGAAGAGAATATTTATTTTGACCCTTTTGTCAGGATCTCAAACGGTTATGGAATTAAAAGAATCTCAACAGAAGATTCTAATACTTCAGCAGATTGGGCATTGGTAAAGAAAGCCGAGATGACACCTGGTAGTGATAATCTTTCAATTATAATTGGAGATACATTTGATGTTCAGCAGAATTATCCAAACCCATTTATTCCTGGTGAGTATCCGGTTACAAAGATAAAAGTTAATGTTACTGAGTTAGTGAAACTAAAGATTAAGATTTATGATATTACAGGTGCATTAATAAAAGTTATTGTTGAAGAAGATGATTTTGAACCAGGTCAATATATATTTAGTTGGGACGGAATGAATGATAAAGGAAAAGAAGTTCAAAGTGGTACTTTCCTGATTATGGTTACTGATGGAAGTAAAACAAAAATCAAGAAAATGACAATTTTAAGATAAAATGGAGAGAATAATGAAAAAACTGAAATTCTTAATTTTAATTTTTCTATTAATTTTAATTACTTCTCCTATTTACTCAGTTGAAAGTACTGATAAAGCCGGGACCTTGCCTTCAGCGGGTTTCCTGAAGATTTCCTTAGATCCACGTGGTTTTGCAATGGCAGAGGCCGGGACAGCATTTGGCGAAACACTTGCTGCCGGGATTTTTTATAATCCTGCAGCATTAGGAAGGTTAAAGAAGAGTGAATTTTCACTTGGCTCCTTTTACTTTCTTGCACCGGAAATCAATATGGAATATGTCGGACTTGCCCAGAACTTTGGAGATATCTTCACGATTGCATTTGGAGTAATTCAATGTGACACAGGTGAACAGGAGAGAACAGATGTTTCGGGTAGTGTATTAGGAACATTTAATAATAAATCGTCTGCAACATTCTTCTCATTCGGCGGGATGTATGGACCGGGATTCTATTTCGGTTTCGGGATTAAATATATTGAAGAGAGTCTTGCAGGGAAGTATGGAAAAACAGTCACATCCGATATGGGAATCATTTATATTCCCCCGACTTTTGACCGGCTCGGGTTTGGATTTTCAATGATAAATATTCCCATTGCTCAACCTATACAATTTATTGAAGAAAAGACTAAAGTTGGGTCAACTTTTAAACTTGGCTGGTTCATCAAAGCAATTGATTCAGAAGAGTTAGTCTGGACATTTGTAATGGATAATAATATCCCGTCTGATGGAAGATTTCAACTTAATCTTGGTATGGAATTTAATTTTTATAACTTCCTCTATATTAGAGCCGGGGATAAAATTGTCGGTTATGATTTAAATGAAGCGACATTTGGATTTGGTTTAGGACTCAGTGAGGATATGTCCCTGGACTACTCTTACTCCACAAGACCTGAGCTGGGTGCAACACATAGATTCGCTTTCACATTGAGATTTGGAAAGCCTAAGGAAGTCAAAGTTGATACTTCAGAACTGGATAAATTAAAAAGTGAATTAGATGAAGAGAGAAGGAGACTCGCGGACGAAGATGCGAGAAAGCAGATTGAAGACGAAGCACGGCAAAGACAACTTCTTGCAGATCAAGAGAAGCAAAGAGAACTCTTAGCAGCCCAGCAGAAATTACTGGAAGAAGAAAGAAAGCGGCTTGAGGACGCGAAATTAAAAGCTTCAGAAGACGAGAATATTGAGATTAGAGAAGATTCAAGAGGATTGGTTCTTAATCTTGTCGGTATAAATTTTGCTTCGGGTTCTGCTGCAATTCCGCAATCAGCATACTCATCTTTAAATAATGCAGCTTCAATTATTAACTCATATCCTAATGTCCAGATCAGGATTGAAGGACATACAGATTCAATTGGAGCAGAAGCTTTAAATCAGCAATTATCTCATAAAAGAGCTGAAGCTGTTAAGAATTATTTCATCCGGAATGCCGGTATTCAAAGAAGTTTAATTTCCGCATTTGGTTATGGTGAATCCAAACCTATTGCATCCAACGATACAGAAGACGGAAGGTTTAGAAATAGAAGAGTTGAAATTATTCTTCTAACAGGATCACAGGCTGATTCATATATTGACGCACCTACTTATTATGAAGAACCGGCACCATATTACGAACCACCTGAACCAACCTATACAGAACCCGAACCAACTTATGAAAGTTCAAGTGGTGAGTATACCGTATTTGTCGGGTCGCACAAGACAATTGATGCTGCTAACCGGGAAATTCAAAAATTGCAGTCACTTGGTTATTCTGCTGTTTATGTGAAAGTAAATATCCCGGGTAAAGGTATTTATTACAGAATTAAAGTTGGGTCTTATGATAAAGAAACAGCTGATCAAATTAAAAGTGACCTTGAATCGAAAGGTATGGGTGCCTGGATAAAACACTAGTATAAAAGAGTTAAAGTGTTCAAGTGTTCAATAGTTAAAATGTTGAAGAAGTTAAAATATTATTGTATTGACGTGCCACGGCAGTCTATGGTTTAATTGTTAAAGAGTTGAAAAAGTTCAAATGCTATTGTAGAGACGTGCCACGGCACGTCTGATAGTTCAATTGTTCAAGAGTTAAACGAGTTTTCTGATAGCCTCTTCATCTGTTTATTTAACACCGATTTTTTTCATAAAAAAATATTGACATTTTAATTATTATATGTTATACTTCTTATGATATAATATAACAAAAATTAAGGAGGTTTCTAAATGAAGAAGTTTCGTATTTTCTTTTTGCTTTTAACGATACTTGCATTTTCCAGTTCAGTATTTGCAAGTAGTGATGTTGGAACAACTGGTGCAGCATTCTTAAAGATTGACATAGGTGCAAGGCCTGCCGGTCTTGGTGATTGTTTTGTTGGAATTGCAGATGATTATAATGCTATTCAATGGAACCCTGCCGGATTATCCTTTTTAGAAAAGGGTCAGGTTGCATTTATTAGAACTAACTGGTTAGCTGACACAAGTTTCAATGCTTTAAGTTTTGCTTATCCTTTTAATTTTGGGACATTAGGTTTCAATTGGACCTCTCTAAACTATGGCAGCATAGACGGTTATGATATTTATGGTAACTCAACTGGCAGTTTCACACCTACTGACACTGCTATCACATTATCATATAGTAAAGAGATCACAAAGGGCTTTTCATTAGGTCTTAATTTAAAACAGATTTCCAGTAAGATTGAATCAGAGACTGCTTCTACTCAAGCATTTGATTTTGGGTTATTATATAAACTCGAGATAGCCGGTAACCCATTCAAATTAGGATTCTCAGTTTTAAATATGGGTGGAGAGATGAAGTTCATTGAAGAGGGAGACCCGCTTCCGACCAATTATCTCTTTGGTTTTTCATATTTAATCTTGAACAATGACACACATTCCGTTCTTGGAGCAATTGACCTTTCCAAACCGGTCGACAACGACTTCAGAGCAAACCTTGGAGTTGAATACGGCTTCAAGCAAATGTTATTTATCCGACTTGGATACAAAGCTGCAGGTTATGATATTGAAGGTCTTGCAGCAGGATTTGGTTTTCACTATCCTTTAGGAAAAAACATATTTGGATTTGATTATGCATTTGGAAAGATGGATGAGATTAATGACGTTCATAGATTCTCTGTCTCATTCCAATTTTAAAATCAGAGATTCAATTTAAGTTAGTACATTAGAAACAAAGTATTTTAAATTTCCAAATTTATTAATTAACTCTATTTAACTTCGGAGGGTAGTATGAGAAACAAGTATCTCTCGTTAATAATTTTTATTTCATTACTTCTCTTCTCTTCAATTATTGTTTCAGCCAATACAGGTAACTCTGGGCATACAATCACAATTGACGGTTTTCAAACTGATTGGGATATTGATGAGAAGATAGAAACATCATCGACTTATTCAACATTTCCAGGATCAATTTATATAACCTGGAGTTCTACATCATTAACCGTAGGATTAGATAAGTTTCCATTAGGCGATACTCCAGCAACAGATTTCAGTTTATTTGTTGCAATTGACACTGATCAAACACCGGCATCTGGCGCAGTACTTGACGGATATGGTAGGGTAGCATTCACAAATGCAAATTTCTTGCCAGAATATTTCTATTCATTTTCAGGTGCTTCAGGCGCGTATGAATGGGCTGAATGGGGCGGAGCAGTATGGAACTGGAAAGGTTGGCTTAACCACGATTCTTACGGTGGTTATGTTGGCCAAACCCCGGAAGTATTCTCAGAATTTAATATCTGGTTTTCAAGTCTGAATAACCCGGCCAATATTGCTGTTTATGCATGGGTAACGAAGGAAACTGACGCAGATATTCAAGCCGCATTCCCGATTTCCAATCCAACAGGGACTTTACCAAATTTCACAACCCCATATTTATTTAATGGTGTTGACGGTTCAAATTCTCACCAGGCACCGTTTCTTGCAGGTGTTTTACCAACTGATTTAATCATTACAGAAGTTCATTATAATCCAGCAACCTGGCAAGGATCGGATAATGATTATGAATTTGTTGAGTTTTTTAATAATACAGGTGGAGATATTGATTTAACCGGATATTATCTGGGAACTTTAACTGCAAATATCCCCCTCACCGGTACAATATTAGCGAATAATTATGGGGTGGTTGCATTTGATCTTGATGATAGCACTGAGTCTGATGGTCATTACTTCAATGAATTTTATTTTGGACTTAGTACAGATATAGATTTAATTGATGCAGAGGGAACATATTTCGGTTGCTCTAATACCAGAGAAAATATTTATTTATGGTCTGGTGAAACAGTTGCAAATGCGATAGTTTTTGATTGTATCTCTTATATAGATGATTGGGACACGTGGGGAGCTGATGGAAAAGGTCCATCAATGGAAAAATTGGTTTATACCACACAAAATACTAATGACGATTCACTGGGTGGATTTAACGACCTGAACTGGAATACGGCATCACCTTCTTATGTCTGCGGCACACCGGGCAGGAAAAATTCACAGCCCTGCGACATAACTTCTACACCAGGCTGGGCAGCCGGTAATGCAAATCTAAATGTTGTTGATCCGGGAAATGATACCACACTTGATCTTACCTGGGATACTGCTACTGATACAGGTAACTTGACATTATGGTATAATATTTATCGAAGTACAATAACAGGATTCACACCTGCTGCAGGAAATCAGATAGTTACAGGTGTAATTCCTGCAAGTTATACTGATACAGGCTTAACCACAGGAACTACTTATTATTATAGAATCCAAGTATTTAACTGCAATGAAACCCAATCTATAAATACTGATGAGGGTTCCGGAACTCCAATAGTCTCGGATATCGAAGCCCCGGTCTTTGCAGGAATTCAATCTGCAACTGACCTTGTTCAGTATGATAGGGTTAAATTGGGTTGGAACTCTGCAAATGACACTGGTGGTTCAACCCCTATTACATATAATATTTATCAATCAACTGTTGCTGCAGGACAAAATTTCACTACACCAAACTATACAGTTGTAACATCGACTAAACTTAAAATAACCGGACTTGTTAATAATCAAACATATTATTATGTAATACGGGCAGAAGATAGTTTAGGCAATGAAGATACTAATTCAGTTGAGCTTTCTGTTACCCCAACAGGGACTCAAGTTGCAGGGGCGGCACATTTATTATTATCAGAGATAATTGTCACACCAACAGCCGGTGAATATATCGAGATTTATAATCCAACCGGTTCAACTATTACATTATCAGATTACTATGTGACTGACGCAACTTACTCAAGCGGTGGTGCATATTATTATAATATTGTAACAGGAGCAGATTACGGGGGCGGCGGATTTGGAGATTTCAATGCACGATTCCCGGACGGAGCCACAATTGCAGCGCTTGAATACCAGACCATTGCGATTGCCGGTTCTGATGATTTCTATAGCGAATTCGGTTTAACCCCGACCTATGAATTATATGAAGATGGGGTACCTGATGCTATTCCTGATATGCGTGAAGCTGTAGCAGGAAGTATTAATAATCAGGGAGGTTTAACAAATAGTGGTGAGATTGTTATCTTATATTATTGGGATGGGATTGATGATCTTGTAATTGATATTGACTATGCAGTTTGGGGAGATAAAGATGAGGCGGTTGATAAAACCGGAATCGCAATCGACAGTATAACCGATGCAGATACCTTAACAACTACATTTGAAGATGATACTCTAATTGCAGACCAGGACGCTTTACATACTTCCGGTCATTTGTTTGGATATTCTTTCAGCCGAATTGATATGACGGAAGGTACAGAAATTAAATGGTTTAGCAATGGTATTACTAAACATGACGAGACTAGTGAAAACTTATCAGTTACCTGGAATCGGTTCTATGTGCCTTCACCTAATTTGTCTGTTAATTCAATTTGGGGAAATGTAGTTGATATTGACACCAGTACCGGTCAGAATAATGTGGATATAAATTTCTATCAAGCTAATGATATTGTTGATATGCTTGATGGTGCACCATATATAGGTTCTGCCAGAACTGATGCAAATGGTGATTATTCATATTCCAATCTTACAGCCGGAGTAACATATACACTAATCATTTCTGTTGATCAGGATGGTTATTCAATGTCTTTATTCGACCTCGCAACTGATGTATACTCGAAACCAGCACCAAATAGAATTGATGGTAGATTAGTTGATCCTGTCGTTCCAATTGCACCAGTTCACTATGGTTCATTCAATAACGGAACTCCTACATTCACCTGGAATCAATATACAGGAAATGCAATAACTGACCCGACTCTACCAGCCGGTCCCGCAACAGCAAATATGTATTCAATTATGATCTGGGATATCGTAGACGGAACAATTGACCAGGTAGTTCTTGACGACATAACTCTTAATACTACATATACTGTTATTGCATCATCTGCATTAGTCGATGGGCCTTATGCTTATGAAGTTGCAGTTTGGGATTCGAACTATGCAGGGTTAGGTGATGCAGTACCATTCGCCTGGTTTGATTATCATAATGTATTTTATATTGCTCAAAACCCGCCAAGTGTAGATGCTGCAGATATAGTCGCAAGTAACCAGGTCGATGTAACATTCAGCGAGACTGTTAAAGTAACTACTGCAAATTCTACCACGAACTACATTGTTGCACCGGGAAATATCGTCCCAACTTCTGCAGTTCGTGATTCAACAAACTTCGACCTTGTACGGTTAACTTTTGCTGATGACTTTACTCCTAATACATATACATTAACAGTCACAGATGTTACTGATCAGGATGATTTACCTGTACAATTATCAGGTCAATATACTGCTCAATTTGTAATCGAACAACCAGTTACTGATGATTGGCCATTGAACTTAGATGATTTAATCGTATATCCAAATCCTGCAAAAAGTGCAACGATTGTTACATTTAAAAACCTGACAAAAGAAGGCGAAATTAAAATTTATACAATCGCCGGAGAACTCGTTTTTACAATTAAGTATGACGAGAATGATAATGGAGTTGTAACCTGGGATATTAAGAATGAAGACGGTACAAAAATCTCTTCAGGAGTTTATATCTATTTTGCAGACGATTCAGCAAATGGAACAACGATAGTTGGAAAGATTGCAATTATTAAATAGGGTGCAAAGCACCCTTTGTGAATGCAAAGTACTCAATGGAGTTTTTCTTATAACTTCATTTTGTCATTGCATCTCAGTTTCTTTAATTTCCACGGTCGTATCTTCACAACTTAGAAGATACGACCGTTTTTTTTATTATGACTCTTCTTAATTTTCCTATTCGGTTTTGTGTTTAAGTAGGGGCACGGCATGCCGTGCCCCTACCATATATTGTTTTCATACTAGCCCTAAACGGCTAGTCTTTTTCAATCGTTTCCTAGGGCTGAAGCCCTAGGCTATGAATCATTTTCATAGGAATCATAAATGATTTAAAAAGAATTTATCAATGATGTAAAGTATGGTTAACTCCGTTAACCATACCGAGAGCAGATAGCAGAGAACTGACCCTGTACCACGCGCTTCGCTAGGGTGCAGGGCGCGGAAATAGTTGTTTTATAGTTAAAAGCATTGATGTAAATCATTATTTATAAGTCTCTTAAAAGTCTCCCGATGCACGGAGTTTATCCCGGATTCACTTCGGGACGAGCGGGATCTCCTTCCTCTGGTCGTCGACCTG
>DAOVMD010000127.1 GCA_030630935.1 Candidatus Mcinerneyibacteriota bacterium
ATGTAAATAATGGAGTTTTAAATTGGAGTTACTCAACGGAATTGCTCTCCAATCCAGACTGCTATAATTATCGATTTAACTATATAAAATCGAATGATAACGAAATATTTATTTTTCAGCAAGAAATGGATAGATATAGTAAAAATCAGGATTGTATTCATATAACATTTCCACCTCCTAACCCACCGACGGTATCATTTTTAAGAGATGATATTAATCCTCCACCGATTATAGAAAGATTTGAAATGCCCTCGGAAAATTTTTACAAATATGACTACGCGCAATATTATTTCAAGAAAGATTCATCGGGAAAAATACATTTTCTTGAACTGTATAAGCATTACAGCGGCGGATATAAGACGAAGTTTTATCTCGGAACCTTTAATAACGAAACGTACGAATTTCAAAAGAGAGAAATTGGGAATTTGGATTTTAATAGCTTTGCCGATTTCGATATTGATAATGACGGGAATATCTATGTGTTTTATAAATCAGGTGAGTATATATATCCCACTGGAAATGATGAAGTTTCAATTGTAAAAATTGAACAGGAAACTTTACCCGAACTAAAAGTTGTTTTTGATTTTAAAAACGATAAGAAAAAACCTGAAAATTATTTGCCGATAAAGGATGATCTTATCCCCTTTACAATTAAAATCGTTCCTGATGATGAAGATAAGTTCTTTAAGACAGAAGAGAAATATGATGTTAAACTTTTGATTAGAGATACAAATGGTAATGAATATTCTCAGGGTGCAAAGGATAAGTTTGCATTTGAAAATAAGACATACGAATATACTGTTAATGACCTTTCTTTAGATGAAGAATCCGGTGAAATAAATTTAATTCCGGATAATTATTATGGAGTTGCACAGATTTATGCTCAAATTGAAGGACAGAAAAATGCAAATACTATTGAGATTCCAATTGATACTGATAATGATATAATTGCAGATAGTTGGGAAAATACGTATAGTAATGTTTCTGTCGGTATAGATGATAGAGAAATAGATAATGAAACATTAACAGGTGTATCAGGTGGAGAAGTAGGAGATGGATTCAAGGTATTTCAAGAATATAAGGGATTATTAAGAAATGATAGTGATGCTCAAAGTCATTTTAGATTAAATCCAGATCAAAAAGAAATATTTATAGTAGTTAAAACAGCTCCTCCATGTAGTATAGATTCTTTTACAAATCACTTAAGTGATTTAAATATTGTTTTTCAAGAACTTAGTACAAAATCTTTGTATATTGATTCAGATGAAAATTATAGATTTATAAAGGGTTCTACTGAATTTAAATATAATGAAGGACTTCATACAGGATCAGGTTTAAACCAAAACGGATTGTTTAAAGATAATCCCCCATTTTTTTCTGATTATCCTAAGTTTGCTTTTAATAGAAGACCAGAAATTGCAAATGGAGGAGGGATTATTTATATGTATCACACAACGATTATGAATATTTTTTCAGATGCAAATCTCGAAAATGAACGCAATACTTGTACATATTTTACCACAGTAGAAGGTAGAAGAAAAAGAATAGTGTTCAATAATACTGACTTAGATGATGATAATGATGATTATATTGGTGATGATATAAATATTTGGGATCTTGTAGATGATAAAGGTGATAATAAAATATTTGATATAAGTATGTCTAATTATTGGGAATTATATAATTATGCATGCTTACATGAAATGGGGAATATATTTGCGTTAAAAGATAAACACCCTTCTGAAGGAATAAATACAATTATGATTGGTGGTTCATTTTCAAAATATCGGAAATTTTATTATTCTGAAACAGAGAAATCTGCTATAAAAACATATAGAGAAATGAGGTGAACGAATGAAAAAGTTTATTTTTACAATGATTTTAGTTTTATTTTTTACTTTAATTAATTATTCAGAGAGTAAAGTATTAAGTTTTGGAGAGGAGAATGATTTCGGATTAACAATTCATTCTGAAAAAAATCAATATAAAAGGGGAGAAGAGATATTCTTAGTTTTTAAGATAAAAAATTTATCTTTAAAAATACTTGAAATACCTCCATTTTTACCTATTGATAATAGACTTCCAGACTTACAGGTTAAACTTGAGGTGTTAAATAACTTTTCCAATAAAATAGAAAATGATTATTATAAAAATAATCCATACAGCGGAATATCCGGAGGTAAAGGTGAATTATTAGAACCTAAAGAAACAGTTTTTATTACAATAAATTTAACTGATTATTATAATATTGAAGAGTTAAATGAAGTTGGAATCATAGAATTTAGGTTAAACTACGCACTTTGTGAACTTGAAAGGCTTTCACATTTTAGTGGGTATGTTAATGTTATTGGTTATATAAATACCAACACAGTCCGTATTTTTTTTAATATGGACCAAGAACTTATTCAATCTCAGATTCGAGTAGAGCCGCATAAGTGGAATGTTAACTGGGAGGATATGGAAGGGGATGGAGTGTTTACTGTTTGGATAGAGACGATCAAAGGTTATTCGGTTGAAGATGTGAAGCAGGATACCATTTTATTAAATGGCACTCTGAAACCTGAAGATATAAAAATTCTTCCCAAATCAGGAAATAATAAAGAAAAGGTTTTACAATTAAAATTCAAGAAGAAAGACGGAATCCAATACCTTGGTGAATTAAAGACCGGGGAGAAGAAAACCATCAATATCAGTGCTCAACTTACAGATGAAAAATGGTTCGTAGGTGAGACCGAGATTGAGATCGTTGGAAAGAAAAACGAAGAAAACAAGTAATAGGAAAAAGGAATATTCGTATTTTCGTAATTACGAAAATACGAAATTGAATAACACCGCATATTGAAAAAATATCTTGATTCTTTTTTTTAAATATGTTAATCTAATTATATGAAATCATTTATTCAAAAAACAGCCTGCCCTGGTGAGCAATTAGAGAATTAGGGTGCACGATGTCCTGCTATTTGTCACTTATGACTTAAAAAAGATATCAGAGAGCAAAGAACCAAGTAAGATTTCCCTTTGGAATTTTGAAGAAATATGATATAATACATCTAAAGGTATTATTAGAAGATGGAAATACGATTGAAACATTCTATAATATTCCGCAACTTAATAATAAAGATCGGGTTAAGTCAATGGGTTTAACTGAAGGAGTTGAAATCTTTGATGATACGGCAGATTATATCGTTGACTGTGCAATTAAAACACTTGATGATGGAAGTATAATCTTCGGGTATACCGTAGTTTCAGAAGATCAGATAAGGTTTAAAAATATTACTTTTCAAGCCGATGACCCTATTATTTCAGATTTAATCTCAATCACAAATGAGCACAGTAACGGTTCAATTTGGGATCCTCGAATATCAAGTTCAGGTGAGATTTATTATTATAAAATCTGGTCTCCTCCTTACGAGATTTATGTAAGTTCAAATTGGCCTGAGAGTTGGAGTAGGGAAGGTGCCTATAGTTTGAAAAGTAAATTTGAAAATGGCACCCCCTTATTTTCCGAAGATGATTTTTTTAAAGTAAGAATGGAGGAGAACCTGGAGTGCCATTGTTATTGGTTTTGGCCTTTCCCGCCAATATATGAATATGAATATAATGGATACTATAAACTATTTAAAGAAAAGGGTTATGAAGGGAAGAGTATATATAGCTATAATAATACCTTTGCATTTGATGGAAATAAAACTATTTATGTAACCGTTAATAGCATCGGTCATACTAAAAAAGAAAAGTGCCATGGTGATGCAGGGAAAGGCTGGGAAGTAACTGAAATAGTTCCTAGATCAGAGAACTATGAAATCTCTCTTCCGGGTCAGAATCTTGAATTTGATTACCATGGTAATTATATAACAGATGTAGGGATAATAGATAATGTTGGAAAAGATTCTCAAACAATATCCTTCTATGTAAATAATGGAGTTTTAAATTGGAGTTACTCAACGGAATTGCTCTCTAATCCAGACTGCTATAATTATCGATTTAACTATATAAAATTGAATGATAACGAAATATTAATTTTTCAGCAAGACAGGGATAGATATAGTAAAAATCAGTATTGTATTCATATAACATTTCCGCCTTCTAATCCACCGCCGGTATCATTTTTAAGAGATTATACTGATCAAAAACCGATTATAAAAAGATTTGAAATGCCTTCGGAAAATTTTTACAAATATGACTTCGCGCAATATTATTTCAAGAAGGATTCATCGGGAAAAATACATTTCCTTGAACTATATAAGCATTACAGCGGAGGATATAAGACGAAGTTTTATCTCGGAACCTTTAATAACGAAACATACGAATTTCAAAAGAAAGAAATTGGGAATTTGGATTTTAATAGCTTTGCAGATTTCGATATTGATAATGACGGGAATATCTATGTGTTTTATAAATCAGGTGAGTATATATATCCTACTGGAAATGATGAAGTTTCAATTGTAAAGATTGAAACTTTACCCGAATTCCATACTGAGGTTTATTTTGAATATCCGGAAAACGAATTCTATCCAGAAGAACCATTCAAATATGTTCCTAAACCGAATTCAGAAATTAAAATCCATATTGAAATTAAAGATGAAAATGATAATTTAATTGATGAAAGTTATAATGGGCATGTTACTTTAACATTACTTCCAACTCCGCCCTTTGATGCCGTTTATAGTCATACTTTGGTAACACCGCAAAATCCAGCTAGTGTCGGTTTATTAAAAGGTTTAACACGGGAACCGCCTGAACCCATAACTCTTGAAATTAAAGAAGGAGATATACTAAATTTAAATGAAACATTCATTAAGGTTTATGATCACTTGTCAAATGCAGAATTGGAAGTTGCAGTTGTTTTGATTAAAGGTGAAGACCGATTTAATTTAGATAATGTAAAAAACCAAATTTACAAAGACGGCGAAACTAATCCTGATGGAATACCGGATTTATGGGAACACTATCAGATAACAGAATTGAGAAAACGCGGATTCAGTAATACATTTTCTGCTAAAAAAACGATTACATTAACTTATAAAGAGGGAACTAAAGTAATTGAAGAAAAGATTGATATCTGGGATCCGGCTCCTTTAACTAGAGAATGGGATCTTGATCCTATCCGTAATTACTGGCAGAAAAATGCGAATGCTGAAGATGCCTGGTTACCTAAAGGAGAAGGTTTAAGAGCAATTGATGAGTGGAGAGGATATTCTGAAACTGAAAATGGTCCATTGAAAGAAAGATTGAATTGTTTTGAAATTGAGAAATTTGTAAAATTCGGCGAGTCAGTTACTGTTATATATGATGATAATGAAACGGACATTTATAATCCTCGTGATATTTATTGCAATAGTGAACTAAATGGAAATAAGGGAGCATTAGATTTAATCAAAGAAAGATTAAAGGTTAAATATATATTTATTGATGATTTTACAGGTGAAGAGAGTAAAAAAGAAAAGGCATATCCATTTTTAGGAGAATTCCCGTTAGATGGTAATGCTCTTATAGAAACCAATTATAGGTTTGCTCAAAGACATATTTTAGAATTGAGAAGTTTTCGTGATGAAGACGATGAACACAAAAATTATTATCTAAATGAAAATCTGCCAATAGCTCTAAATAGGGGTTATTATTATAAATTTACTTTCCCATTTGATATTAATTTAGATGATAAGCTTTCAAAAGAGATAATTTATAAAAAGGCTCCAAATGAATATGATGAAGATATTAAAGAAGAAACTCCTTCATATAATGAAAGTGGGAAATTAGTTTCAGGGGAAGGAACGCAATTTGGTTTTAATAAAGGAGAAAATAATTTACATACTTCAGTAATTTATATAGGATCAATATGCAATTTATATAAGATTACTAAGAAAACAGAAGGAAATAAAACTATAATTTATAACACTATGTGTACTGTATTAAAGGATGATGTATCTGTTGTATCTAACCCATATATTGATGAAGTGAGGGATGTTAACTATCGTGAGATTCCTACGGAATATAATTTGGGTGAAGAAGGCTATCTTGTTTTCAAGGCATATGATAAAACAAAAAGATATTGGTATAATATTGCAGAATGGAATATTAAAAAGGCTCCCGGGAATAAAGAAATCAAAGAGTATTTCCTGAAGCAAGCATTACTCATATCAAGAATTGCTCTTCACGAGCTTGGCCACTCTTATGGATTAGATCATCCTAATAAAGATGAGTATTCAAATATAATATTGAATAATGATCCAAATAATAATCCTGAGTTATTTACACCAATGGCAGTAACTCAAAGCATATTTTTAGGGGAATTTTATAAATCTGGTGAAATTAGCAATGAAAATTTTTCTTTTAATTGGGCAAAATAAAGAAGGAGGTAATAAAATGCAAAAAAGTAAAATATTGTTTTTAATGACGATTGCTGTAGTTAGTATTTTAATCTGTCAAAGTTTTGGAACAAATCGAACTGACCAATATCAGGATACTTTTAAATTTGAGATGTTTTCAATAAAAAAGTATTTTGATTATAAAAATGATGATGTTATGTTATTTGGAAAGATTGAACTTTTAGTAGATGAAGATAAAACATATGAGTTTTATAGATTTGCTTCAAGAGGGAATGTAATAAAATATATAATAAAAGAAAAAAATACTAATAAGGTAAGTTCTATTAAAGAGCCCAGACCTCGTGTAGGTATTGTTTCATATGGTTTGAATTATCACTATCAAATGCGTGATGCTTCTTCTAACACAAGAACTAGTTTAAAATATTACGATATTTGGGAATATGATATAGGTGGCGGAAGAGCCGAATATTACAAGGGAGATTATACGGTAACAGTAAAGTTCCCGGTAATGCAAGACAATAGCGAAGGTATTAATGAAATATTATATTACTTGATATTGGAAGGGATTGAATATAGTGTTTTAGATTCTGCAGAATTTTTTAAGGGTAAGATTGTATTCGAACCACAAAAATGGAATTTTCAATGGCAGGAATCTGAACCTGAAGGTTATATTAATTGTTTCATTGGTAATCTTGATTCCGGAACGGTTGAAGATATTGTTCAAGATGAAATTTGGCTTAGCGGCACTTTGAAACCTGAGACAATTAAGGTTAAAAATCATCATGCCGGTTTTGACGGGAAGGTTTTACATTTGCAATTCAAGAAAAAGGATGTAATAAAATTTGTAATTTTTGATCGTGATCTCCCATACAATGTAAATGTCCAGGCTAAATTGAAGAATGGTAAAATTCTCAATGCTGAAACAAAAGTTGAGATTCTAACAAAGTAACTCAGGCTTCCAGCCTGAGAAGGATCAAAGGCAAGATGCCTGTGTTACATTTCGAAGAGAAAACATTAGATTGCCGCGGTCACTATGTTCCCTCGCAATGACAAAATAGAGTCATCGAACAAACCCAACATAACTCATTGACTTTTTCCCTTAAAATAAAAAATATTCCTTAGAATTAGGGTGGCGGCCTATGACTTATGACTTAAAAAAGATATCCGGGAGCTAAGAACCTGTTAAGATTTCCCTTTGGAATTTTGAAGAAATATGATATAATATATTTAAAGGCATTATTAGAAGATGGAAATACGATTGAAACATTTTATAATATCCCGGAACTTAATAATCAAGATCGGTTTAAGTCAATGGGTTTAACTGAAGGAGTTGAAATCTTTGATGATACGGCAAGTCGTATCTTTGACTGTGTAATGAAAACAATTGATGATGAAAGTATAAAATTCGGATATACAATTATTGGAACTACAACTGCAGAAGAAGATCAGATAAGGTTGAAAAATATTACTTTTCAAACCGATGATCCTGTTATTTCAGATTTAAACTCAATCCCTAATGAACACAGTAACGGTTCAATTTGGGATCCTCGAATTAGTTCTTCCGGAGAGATTTATTATTATAAAAACTGGTGTCCTCCATATGAGATTTATATAAGTTCAAATTTACCTGAGAGTTGGAGTAGGGA
>DAOVMD010000212.1 GCA_030630935.1 Candidatus Mcinerneyibacteriota bacterium
CCGGATATTGTTACAATTCTACCTGAAAAGATATGCAGGAAATATGAGGTTGTTGCAGTTGAGAAATCACCCACTGTAATTCACATTGCCACATCAAAGAAATTAGACATGGTATTAGTTGATGATATTGCCAGGATAGTTTCTTTTAAGGTAAAGTGGGTAATTGCAACCCAGAACGAAATAATGCGTGTTATAAATGAATTTTATGGATTTGCGCAATCAATTGATCGAGCTGTTAAAGATTCACAAGGCATGCAATTAACGGTTGATATTACAGATGTCTCCCGCATCAAGCAGATTTTGGGTAAGGAGAAAGGCTTAATAAATCTTGTAGATTTAATTATTCATAAGGCAATTCTTCAACGTGCTTCTGATATTCATATTGAACCAAAGAAAACTGCAACAGTTTTTCGATTAAGGATTGACGGTGTTTTAGTTACGATTAGGAAGATCCCGAGACAATTGCATCTTGGTATAATCTCGCGTATTAAAATTATGTCTGGTCTTGACCTGGCAGAGAAGAGACGTCCCCAAGACGGTAGGATCCGGATTGAACATGATAATAGAAATGTTGAGCTGAGGATTTCTTTAGTTCCAACTATATTTGGTGAGAAGGCAGTTCTAAGATTATTAGATCCTGATATCTTAATGAAGGATATGAGCAAAATCGGTTTTACTGATTTGGAGAAGGAAAAATTCACAGCACTTTTAAAACATACACATGGGATTGTTCTCCTGACAGGTCCCACCGGTTCAGGGAAAACGACAACTTTATATTCTGCAATGAATTATATTAATACCCCGGATAAAAATATTACTACGATTGAGGATCCGGTTGAGTTGATTTGTGAAAGCTTTAATCAGGTTGCAGTGAACGCTAATTTAGGGATGACATTTGCTAATTCCTTGAGAACTTTACTCAGACAGGACCCTGATATAATAATGGTAGGTGAGATCAGGGATCTTCCGACTGCGGAGAATGCGATTAGAGCTGCATTAACAGGTCATCTCGTATTGTCAACTCTTCATACAAATGACTCGATTACTTCTATTACAAGACTTAAAGATATTGGGATTGAACCTTATTTGATATCTTCAACTTTATTAGGTGCAGTTGCTCAAAGGTTAGTTAGAACTGTTTGCTCATATTGCAAAGAATATTTTAACCCAACTCCTGCTGAATTAAAAATATTGAAAATTACTCAGGCAAAGGCAAAGAATTTAATTTTCTCAAGAGGTACAGGTTGTAAGGAATGTAATGACACAGGATACCTGGGTCGAACTGCAATATTTGAGATTTTACCTATTTCACCAAAATTAATTGATTATATCAATATGGAAATCGGTCTTGAAAAAATGCGGGAGCTTGCAGTTAAAGAAGGTTTAGTTACTCTTCGAGAAAGTGCAATTAGAAAATTAGTCCGGGGTATAACTACAATCGAAGAAGTCATTAGAGTTACACCTTCCGGATAAAGGGATAAAATTAAAATGACAAATGCACCAGGTTGGCGACCGGAAATCTCCAAGTTGCAAAAAGAAGTTTTTTCTGTTTCCAACTTACCTTATTCGGCAAAGTTGGATCAGAATGAATCCGCAATTGAATTAGATAGTCATGTAAAAGAGTTTATTCTGGAAAAATTACTTGAATTGGATTGGCGTCGATATCCCCAAGCAGATTTTTACAGAGAGGCAAAACTTGCTTTAGCTGATTATCTAAAAATCTCACCTGATGAATTAATGATTACAACCGGTGGCGACCAGGTTATTCAGGGTTGTTTTATCATTTCAAAACCGAGAGTCTTAATATTTGAACCAACATATCCTATGTATAGACTGTTTGCATTACATAACAGAAAGAAAGTCCGGCTTGAAATTTTAAATGAAGTGTTTAAAATCAATCCGGGAATTTTTAATAAACGATTTGATCTTGTTAATATAGTCTCTCCTAATAATCCTACGGGTAATACTCAATCAAAGAAAGTTGTGGAGACCGCTCTTGAAAAATCGGGGATAGTTCTGCTTGATGAAGCATATTATGAATTTTCAAATTGGACTATGAAAAGCTATATTAAAAGATTTAAAAATCTTTTTATAGCACGTACTTTTTCAAAAACACTCAGTATGGCGGGTCTCAGGATGGGATACTGCATTTCAAATAAAGAAAACATAAAAATTCTTGAAAAAGTCATGTTCTCTCCGTATAATGTAAATATTTTAACTTTAACAATTTGTAAATATATCAATAAATTTACCGGTCATATTAATAAAGTAAAGAATTTAATTATTCAAGAGCGGTCGGCTCTTGAGAATTCATTAAAGAAGATGCAAGTCAAATTTCTCAGGAGTACCTGTAATTTCATCGCATTTAAAGGTGATGATAAATTATATAAATATCTTGCAGAGAATGGAGTTAGGGTTAGAAATATTTCAGGTCTTCCGGGTATGAAGGGATACCTCAGAGTAACAATCGGGAAGAAGAAAGAGAATAAAGTTTTTATTACAATACTCTCCGGGTTTTTAAATAAATGAATTTTATTTCAAAGAAAGGTTTTACACTTGTAGAAGTTCTTGTAATTCTTGTAATCACGGCATTATTTTCTATTATGGTAGCGAAATCATTTTTAGTTATAAATGATGCCTTAATTAAATCCGAAGAATCAATCAAGAATAGAAATACTATAAATATGGTATTTGAACATTATCGGAGTATTCCATTTAAACAATTACGCCATGCTGAAAATGTGAATATTACGAGACTTTTTATCAGCCCTGCAGAAGAACGGGACTTGAAACTCTATTTAACAATTCAGAATTACAAAACCGCAGAAATGAAAATTATAAAAGTCAAAGCGGTTTGGGGTAATGCTAATAATCCCTTCAAAATGGAACTGAAGACTATCAGGTACATGTATGGAATTTAAGAAAAAAGGTTTTACATTAGTTGAGATCTTAGTTGTTATTGCAATATTAGGGATTTTATCTGTTTTTATCCTCACAACTTTTAAACTATTCTCCAAAACCTCAGAGATTTATTATGAAAAAAGTTTAATTATTTCTAAAGGTAATTCGACAATAGATTATATTATTGAGAAATTGGATAGAACAGAGAAATGTTTATCCAAGTTTAAGGAATTTACTTATACAGGGAATTTCCTGATATTTAAATTAGTTGAAGAAGACTCTTATTATGATGAGTACGGTATTATTTATTTTGATATTATTAAACAGGAATTGAATTATGTTCATATTGTAATTGATGATGAAGAGATTGAGATCACCAGAACCGAACAAAACATTGTAAAAAATGTAAGCCAGTTTAAAGTGTTCTTTAACAAAGGTGTCCCTGAGAAATCAAATTATGTCCTGTTTTTATTAGAATTATTTTATCAAGGTAAGGATAGGGTGATTGAATTCGGGTTTTATTCCGGGGAATACTTGAGGAATTATAGATGAAAGGAAGAACGAAAAAAGGTTCTGTTTTATTAACTTTATTAATTGTAATCTTTATTATTTCTACAATGCTGGCATTGGTCTTTTCCACAATTTTATTTCTACAGAGAAAAATTGTAAATCAGATTAAACAACTTGATGCAAAATTGATTACGGAAGCAGGGATAGATGAGTGCTTATATAAATTACAAAATGGACAGTTAATTTATTATACTTATGATGAAGAATTCAGTAACGGTAAATACAAGATTAGATATATGGAATTTGAAGATACTTTTACAATTGAATGTACCGGGTTTATTCTGAATGATGAGAATGTCATTTCAAAATATAGAGCAACCGTTCGCGGAGAAATTATTGATGAGAGATATGTGATAAAAAAATATATTCGAGGGTTTTAATTTAGAAGTTTCCTCATTTTTTTACTACATTAATATTGAATTATATCATAATCTAAAACGAAAGGAATTTATTCCTTTTATATTTCGTAGGCCATGGTTTTAACCATGGTTCAAAAGTTTCCCAAATACCATAGGAATTTATTCCTAATATGGATGGCTCATAGAACTCTGTTCTCTTCGCAGATATTAGAGAGCAGAGAATAGAAATAACTTTGGTGACGATAAGGTTAACAGAATTAAGCATAATGGGATTAAAGTTCCTGGTTATGTAAATAAGCATATATAGGGGAAATAAATAATGATAAAAATCACTTGACAAGTAAAACATGTTGTGTTATAATTCTTTTGGTTTAGATTAGAATTGATAGGAAGGATTTTTGATTTAAAAAAAAAAGAGAAGCTAAAAAAGGAAATGAATAATTTTAAAAACAAGAAATTACTCAAAGACATAATTTTAAATCCATCACTCCTATCTATCTATCTATCTATCTAAGAGATTTACTTCACACATTATATATATTAAAGGATCTTCATTTTTGGGGGACAACATTATCAAAATAAATTTAAAAATATAAAGGAGAAAAGTTAATGAGGAGATTATTGGTTGTATTTATTTTTCTTATTATTGCAATTTCAATTCAGGCGGTTGAGATTATTCCGGGTGAAGTTACAGAGGTTACAATCCACACGAATAGGACTGTATGTGATTTTATCATTATGAAAAAGACCTGTGGTTTTGAGGTTGATTGTGAGATTGCAGAGGATAATATTATTTTAAGGTTTAATTCAGTTGAAGAGAGTTTCAATGTAGGTTATCTGAAAATTTTAATCAAGGACACAGAAGGATTTACAGGGGACTATGAAACTATTGTTTTTGTGAAAGCAGAGAAGAAACCTGAGATCAAGAGTATCTCAATGAATATTGAAGGAGTACATCTGAGTTGGTCATCAAGTCCCGGCTGTGACAGTTATAATATTTACAGGAACGGTAAACGTATCAGGACTGGTTTAAATAATACACAGTATTTTGATAAAAATATTGAAATAGATAAGGATTACTGTTATCAAGTATCAGCAATCTACGGTTCGAAAGAATGTTTATCAGACAAGGAATGTGTTGAAGGAATTGCTGTGATAACAGAAATCATGACATTTCCGAACCCTGCAAAGAATAAGGTTGTCTTTACAGGTTTGGAAAAGGGATATAAATTATCTATCTTTAATATATCAGGTGAACTTGTATTTTCTGTCAGAGCAGAAGATAAAATATTTATCTGGTACTTGCTGAATAAAGCAGGGAAGAAAGTATCTTCCGGAGTTTATCAATATGTGATCTTTAATAATCAGGGAAAAAGAATTAAACAGGGAAAACTTGCAATAGTAAAATAGGAGGGTTGAGATGCTTAAGCGTTTATGTTTTACAGTTTTATTAATCATAATTTTTTCAATCTCTGTATTTTCATCTGAAGAATTAGTTTTTGATTCGCAGATGATCCGGATAGAGAAATTAGGAGAAGAACAGGTTTTAGGTGAGTCGGTAGATATTTCAATCTTGAACGATGACGGAAGTTCATATTCAAAGTCTGCAAAAATCGATATTTCATTAGGATATACTGATGGCAAGGTTTTTTCCTATTGCGGTATTAAATATTCTCCCGAGGGAAAGAACCTTGTAAGATTTCCCTTTGGAATTTTGCAAAAATATGATATAATATATTTAAAGGCATTATTAGAAGAAGGAAATACCATTGAAACATTTTATAATATTCCGGAACTTAATAATCAAAATCGGTTTAAGTCAATGGGTTTAACTGAAGGAGTTGAAATCTTTGATGATACGGCAAGTCGTATCTTTGACTGTGTAATGAAAACGATTGATGATGGAAGTATAAAATTCGGATATACAATTTTTGGAACTACAACTGCAGAAGAAGATCAGATAAAGTTGAAAAATATTACTTTTCCAGCCGATGATCCTGTTATTTCAGATTTAATCTCAATCCCTAATGAACACAGTAACGGTTCAATTTGGGATCCTCGAATTAGTTCTTCCGGAGAGATTTATTATTATAAAAACTGGTGTCCTCCATATGAGATTTATATAAGTTCAAATTTACCTGAGAGTTGGAGTAGGGA
>DAOVMD010000005.1 GCA_030630935.1 Candidatus Mcinerneyibacteriota bacterium
ATAAAGATTTCTTAATTTAACAAATATTCATATAAAATAAAACAAATGTATCACAAGCAATTTTAACAGGACAAAGACAGACTTGAATACATACATAAATAAATCTAAACAACTTTATTTTTCACTATTATAGATTCAAGATGTAATAAAAAAGGAGGTTAAAAGATATGAATTTGAATAAATTGATAGAGATAATCCATGAACCTACATATTTTTTATTTATATGGGGTATCCCATTAATTCTTCTTATTGCTGTATATTTATTGATACTATACCTTAAGAAGAAAGGAAAAAAAATTGTGAGATATATTGCTTTTGCATGGGCTATTTATGGTTGGTTATTACTTTCAATTTATGCCTTTTCTTTTACAAGAAGTCTTTTTTTAGGCATAACTTTTGCTACTCTACTACCAACATTAAGTTTTGCATTAGAAAAGATTAAGAAAAATAGAAAAACGAAAGAAGACAATAATTAGCTTCTACAGTTTTTTAGTTCTCGTCAGATCTTCGATAGTCGACCTGCTATTCTCAAGCAACTTCGTTACTTGAACAGAGAGCAGATAGCAGAGAACCGACCCAGAACCACGCACTTCGTTAGGGTATCTGAACTCTGGAGCAGTTGTTTTACAGATAAAAGTACTTCATTGAGCGAAGCGCAGGTGTCCCATGTGTCCTTAGAACATCGGGATTAAACTCTTCTCTTTTTAGTGTGTTTCGCGTGGTTAGTTGTGATTTTTTCTTTTTTTGTTTTCTCGGAGTTTATCCCGAACTTTTTGCTTCGGGACGTCCGGAGTTTATCCCGTTTTTTCGGGGCGGTGAAATATTTTTTACATTCAAGCGAACCCTGAAGTATCAGTAGCTCTAAGCAAATGTAAACTACATAAATAAGTCCATTACGAGTCTCTTTAAAGTCACTGTTAAATTTTTTCTTGTTTTTTCCTTTTGTTATTTGTTTTATTTTTTTCTTTTGTAATGAGTGATTAATGGGACACTCTTGATAAATTCGGAAAATACATTTCTTTGGAGAACAAAGTATATTTTATTAATAATGTTACTGATCCCATTTACAGAATGTCCCAAATTCTTTCTTTTTCTGTTTTTTCACGAATTTCTTCGACCTTAATCCAATGTTTTTGAAAATCCCTGTAATTTTCTGAAAAAAATAACAAATTAATAAATTATAATGCTTTAATGTATATCCTGAAAATACAAATTGTTTTTACTTTTTAAATATTAAAAAATTAAAATGTTTTAATTTTAAGTTAAGTAGAATATTACGATAACCACAAATATATAAATAATATTTCATGTAATTCTCATTGTCGAAGCATTAAAAGATTATGAAATATTAATATAAAAAACACAAAGCAATTACGTTGTTTTACCTGATGAAAAACCACAAAAAAAGTGAACAATTGTTTTCTTGACTTTAAACACATTGATGAAATATAATAGTAGTGAGGCAAGAGGTTCTTTGAAATAATTTGAAACCGGATAGAAAATCCTGAAAAGAGGCTGGGCGAGTTACTCCTTCTAAAATATGAAAGGACGCTTCCCCTTTTAATTTTTTTCGCCAATTAAAGAAAACAGTACCTTCCAAATAACAACACAACAACAGGTAGGCAATTCGAGCACCGACAGGCAGGCAACACGCATGCTGACAGGTCGAAGATTACGCCGCGCCATAAGGTGCGGTGCGCTGCTCGTCCAACCTCTTTTATATAAATAAAGGAATCAGATGAAGTTAATAGAGAAATTTGCAATCACATTATTAGTATTATTATTTCTATATTTAATTTATGATAATTTGAGCAGGATAAATATGAATAATAGAATAGAATGCACAGAAGTTGAGGATATAATCGAACAGGAGAGCAGTGATCTTGGCCGTGTAACCCTTGATATGAACAGTATTCTTAATTACAGGGGCAGTTCAGATGAGACCATTATACTTCAGCGTCTGCTTAGCCGAATTCTTAAAAAACCGGTTAAACAAACAGGAAAATTTGATAAGGAGACACAGCGTTCATTGATTATCTTTCAAAAGATATTACGTTTGACACCGACCGGGAAGATGGATAGGGAGACAAAATTAGAACTCTGTAAACATATTCATCTGCTTTATGAAGAATAAATATTATAATATATTGTTCTTTACTTTTGTAGTTAATTTAGCGATTCTTGTTCTTGGTTATTTCAATACAATATTTATTGAGGATGAACCATATATAATTCGGGAGGAGGAACGAATGATCTTGAAAAACCTAAAGAGTTTTGAGATGAAGGAGAAGGAGTTTTTTATTCTCTTTAATAAAATCCGAACCCGGGATGGTCTTGAAGGGTATGACTCAGTCAAGGAATTTTATACCAAGCTTCAGAAATTTCCACCGGAGCCGAAGGATAAACTTCAAAAGACCTTGAACGAGTTATTCATTGAAGCCTATTCGGAAGCGGATAAATCGATTCAGAGAATTTATATTTATCGGAAGACAGGCGAACCTATCGCTTTAATTTATTCAAATCTTTTTGAGGATAAATTTATAAATAAGCGCGGAGAACTCCTTAAATCAATTTTAAGAACCAGGACCTTACTTAAGCAGCATATTAAGGATAGAAAAAATGCCAAAGAAAAATAAAGAATCGCTCCAACAAGAGATCAAGGAATTATTGGACATAGAAGATAAGCATGAAAGTATTGACTTAGTAAATTATTTGAATGATCTTGATATTGAGCTTCAGCGTTTAATTAGAAATCTTTTAAAATTAAAGAATAATGCGGATCGGGCTACTGTTAAGGAGACTGTTGAGAGTGTTAAGGTAGATAAGTTTCTGGAGTTTTATTTATGTGAAAATGGTTTTAAAGTAGAGAATAACCATGTGATGAAGGACGGGATAAGGTATAAAGTATTCGAGAACACTTTTTCTTATCTAAAAAAGCATAATTTATTTCAGAAAAAACACTCTATTTTAGTTGTTCGAGGTGAGGAGAATAAAAGCAGGATCCTTAAAGTAGCCCTTTTAGATAACCCGGTATTTATAAGGTTACCGGATAATTCAATTGAAAGGCTGGTTTAATTATGGATAGGTTTATAATATATTATATTAATGGAATTATTACGGTCTGGATATTTACAAAGGCATATTACTTCCAGGTTGTTTCAATTTTAGGTTGTGTGATTTTAATCATTCAAGAGCTCTTGTTAATCAAGGAGAAAACCTCTTTTAAGAAGAAGGTCAGTTATGTTTAAACCCAGTATTAAACAGTATCTAAGTCTGTCAATTTCGTACATCTTATTAGCAGCAGTATTACTTTTTGCAAATATGTTTATTGTTAAGCCTTTAGTAGGGGTTCTTAATAGTGTTTGTATTTTCACAACAATTCTTTTTATTCTTTATAATCCTTCAGAAGCCCGCAGGTTCATAATAAATTTAAAGCGCTTTATATTTGGTTATAATCTCGGATTATTAGGTTACAGGTTTTTATTATTATTAATTCTTCAAGTTCCGGCAGAGGAGTGGAATAAAATTTATAATATTAAATCACCAAAAGTTGTTGGATTCACAGGAAGGAACTTACTTGTTACATTATTGGTAATAGGAATTTACATGATACCGATTGGGTATCTCACATATTTATTTAAATCTCTATTTTTCCATCCTAGAACAGATAGTCTCCGTAAGGAGCAAGAACGAATTTTGAGGACTGGAGATCAGGGTTTGAGACATGTGGAATAGAAGAAATTGAATTTACTTCAAAGAATAACAGGCTTATTTAGAAAAGAACAAAGACCATGCACAGATATTTCGAGTGTTAATTTACTATATCAGGATATTATCGTTAAACAAAACAATAAGTTTGACCGTTTAGAACTTTGCGTAAGAGACTCATCTGAATCCACGCGGTGTAACGGATTTTATAAAACAATTAAATTATTAAAAGTTGTTAAGGTTCCGCAGCAATTACGTGAGCGCGAGTCTCTACTTGGAATTCATGCAGAAGTATTAAGTGGTTTATGGGTAAATAACATTGTTTTTATAAATATAATTGCAAATATAATTAATAATGATCGTGGCCGGAAGGGTTTATTATTTCTTTATGGAGTTGAAGGGACAGGTTCAACTCTGGAGGAATCCGTTATTTCTGCGGAAGAGGGGTATGCATCCTTAACAGGGTTATTAAGAGGAAACTTTAAACAATTACGCTTTGAAGATTTAACAATGGGTGATTTCTCAGAGATCTTTTCGAGGATGGAAGGTTTTAAAAGACTTATGGTTATCAGGGGAATTCCTTCTTCGAAATCTGGTATGGGAACTTCTGCCCAATCAGAACTCGGTTTCAATAATAGCCAAATTGAAGAGGTTAACGAGGAGTTTCTAAGAGGTTTAATAGATGAAGAATATCTAATGGTTTCAATTTCTGTCCCGATTGATTATGGCACATTAAATTTTTGGATTCATGAAACTGCAACAAAACTCTCAAAATGGAAATCAGATGTTGAAGGGATGAAATCAATTACTGCCGGGGTCTCAATTCCTTTTATGATGATAGGAATGCTTGGTCGTCAAATGGGAAATTCATATCAGGAAGCGAGTAGTATTACATCGACAAATTCCACAGCAGATTCCATAAGTGAGATGCTTACAACTGGGGAGAGTTCCGGTGTTACGCAGGGTGAGAGTATTTTAAACAGTATTAGCACGACTGAGGGGACGAATGAAAGTCACGCGATCTCGAGCGGTTTTTCCGATTCACTTGGGAACAACATGGGGTTCTCGAAAGGAAATAACTATTCGGAAGGTAATCAAATTAATCATTCCGATAATGTTTCCAATTCACATAGTAATGGATCAAGTACGCAGGAATCAAATTCATATTCAAGAATGAATTCTCAAACTAACCACCATTCAATTACACATTCCCAGTCCCAAACACGGTCTCATAGCGAGACTCATGGAGTTGGGCAAAACATTAATTTCTCTACTAATTGGGGTAAGAACATCTCTAACTCATCTTCACTTGGTGAGAGTTGGCAGAATAACTTCTCCACAATAAATAGCAGGACAAACTCCAGCTCAATGTCAGATGGAATTTCTAATTCAGTAGGGAAAACGTCGTATGATAATTTTTACCAGACCAGCTTTTCCAAACCGCCAAAGATGCAGACTTGTGTTTGGAACTCTGGTTCAGGCTGGAATGCAGGGGCAGGTTTAAATGCCGGCATTGATGCGATTGGCGGTGCGATAAAGGGCGGGTATAATAAATCGCAGGGTTTTGCAGAGGGGTTCAGGCAGATAAATAATTCGGATTTCATGGATTTTTACCGTGATACAAAAGACTTCCTTCCCCAGAGTCAAATGAATAATCCTTATAAAGTTTTCACACCAAAGAATGTTATGGGGACAATGAGTAATGATATTCCTTTTGGTACGGGCTATACATTATACCAGGGTAATCCAATTACTAATAGTGTATCCAATAATATTACAAATTCAGTTGGTGAAGCAATTACAAACGGTGTTAATATAAGTAATGGTTTAGGAGGAAATGTTGTTAATTCAATTGTGAACGGAGTATCCCGGAACCTTGGTATCACGACAGGTTTTTCAAGGCAGCAATCTGTAACGGATGGTTGGAGTGTTACACAGGGAGTTGCAGAAACATTCGGGACATCTCAGACAACTGGGGTATCAGAGGGTATGACTCAGGGAAATTCTCAGATGATAACAAATGGAACTTCAAACGGGTATAGCGATGGATACTCTAACACGAATAGTACCGGAGGTTCATCTGTTTATAATACAGGCAACTCCATTAATAGAGGATCAACATATTCAAGTTCATTTTCAAATGGAACAAATCAATCGACGTCATCCACTGAAGGTACTACAAAAATGAATTCAACTTCTCACCAGGTCTCGACACAGGAGACTAAAGGTACTACTCAAACGGAATCAAGAGGGAATAGCATAGGTCTGGTAAACGGATTCGGATTTAACCGGGGAATAAATGCCGGGTTATCTTCAAGTTTTGGGCTTGCCCCGTCAATTATGATCAGCCATTCAAGACGTGAGTTTGATGAAGCAAGAGAGAATATTTCCAGGTTATATGGTGTATTAAAGGAGAGGTTATTAGTTGGATTAAATACAGGTATTTTCTCAACTTCAACTTATATTATTACTCCTGATAACTTCGTAGCATCAAAAGCAAAGGCCTTAATAAAAAGTGCATTTCTTAATAATGAACTTCTTAGCCCAATTCAGATTTTGGAACCTAAGGAAGAAACAGAAGAATATCTAAGACAATATCTTAAGACCTTTGGGCAATGTACTCTTCCCGAAGAAGATTCGCATCCTATTGAAACATATAAATATTGCCAGACGTTATTACCAAGAGAGTTGGCAGCATTTAATCATCCTCCACGAGTGGAAATAGGCGGAATATATACAACAGTTGAAAATATCCCGGATTCTTTTGCGCTACCCAGTGATAGGCTTGGAAAGATTGAGATTGGAACAATAATTTCTCCGGAGACAGGGGAGAGTTCAATTTTCAGGTTTGGATTAACAGAAAACGAAATTGTACACACTTCAATTTATGGAATTACAGGGAGCGGAAAAACCAATGGTGCACTTCAGTATATAACTCAAATTGCAAATAACTTCAAGAATATAAACATTAATATATTTGATTTTAAAAATGATTGGAGAAATTTATATAATGCAATTACTGATAAAGACAGGTTTAGATTTTTTAGTTTATATAATGAAAAGTTACACCCGTTTAGATTTAATCCGTTAAGGGTTCCAAAAGGCCTAGATGCTGAAGAGTGGAAGGATACTATAACAGAAGTATTTTGCCTTGAAAACCTACTGGGAGAGAAACAATTTGGAATTATTGATCAGGCAATTTATAAGCTATATGAAGATAATGGAGTATTTGATGACCCTGATAAGAGCTCTTTTCTCTCTTCAAAAATTACACTGGTTGATTTATATAACCTTTTAAAGCAGGAATCAGGAGACGTGAAAAGTAAGAACCTCCTTGATTCATATCATGGGATACTTATTAGACTTCGAAAATTTACTAATAAAAAATCAAGGCTATTTAAATTATACAGCACGCCTTATCAATCGATAAAGGTTGAGAATTTATTTAATAAAAATTATATTACTGTTTTTGAAGGTCAAAGGTTAGATCATCAGACAAAAAAATTTATTCTGGGTCTTGTTGCCGCAGCGGAATATAAATATTCCCTTGCATACCCAACCGAAGAACTATCGCGTATGATTGTATTTGAAGAAGCTCATGAGATAATTAAAGGTTCAGATAGCCTTGACAGTCCTATTAAAGAAACGAGTATATATGAAAAAATGTTCATGGAATGCCGTGGTTTGGGAACGATGATTGTAATTATTGCACAGAATATGTCAATGATACCATTGACGGTAAGGCAAAATTGTCCTAATCTATTTATTTTTAAGCTTACAAATGAAGAAGATTTAAAGTTAGTTATGCGGAGCATTGGTCGTGATGAGCGAATTGACCACAGGGATATAATCAGGTATATTGCAAACAAGGGGATTGGGTACTCGACAGTAAAAATTGGGAATGTAACGGATTACTTAAAGGCACAGCCTGTGGAAGTTTTATTTGATTATAAAAAAATAAAGAGGATTTCAGATAATGAACTTGAAAGAATACCAAGTCGTATTTAGTATCGTCTTAGTCTTAATATTCAGTATTTCAGTCAGTGTTTTCCCTGCATCTGAATTTGATAATGTCATAAATAAACGTGGGACGATTTATATATCCTTAATCTCGATAATTCGGTTAATGGATGTTGAAGACCGGAACCTGATGATTTCTGGGAGTGATTTATCCAGGATAAAAGCTGCTTATATTTTGAAGAATATTCTTGATGTGCTTGAGTTATTAAAGTCCAATCCTGAGTTAATGGATAAGATTCAGCCAACAGAGAACGAGAGGTATAACATATATCTTTTACAGAAGGAGCTTGGACCTGAGTTACGGTTATTTGGACTTAACTTACAAGTAATAGAAGTAAAGGTTCCGGAGACCATAACCAGGAGTACTAAACTCACAAAGAATATAAATCAAACCACAGTTGTAAAAACGGTTGAGGAATATTCTGAGTATGATGATTTTGATTTTGAGGATGAGAATTATTATGAAGAGGAGTTTGAACCAGAGATAGTTAATGTTAAGGCTCCGGAAAAAGTGAAGAAAAATTATATCACCGGGATGTTCTCAGCAATGTATAATAATAACCTTCTTCAGGGAGAGAATTATTATGACCAGAAAACAATGCTGCCGGTATTCGAAAGTACGGGAGAGTATTTTACTCAAGTATTCAACTTGAAAGTTGTCCGAAGCCTAAAAACCGAAACGGATTTTTTCTTAGACCTTTCAATAAGTTATGATTCATTAGATATCCCCGTGAATTTTGAATTTGAACGTGACCATATTTATTATAAACCAAAGCGATTTAACTATTCATTAAACCTACTTGAGATTAAAAAGGAACAGACCTACACTTTAACAGCGGGTATTATTCAACCGGAGTTCTGGAGCTTTTATTCATTAGATATGTTAAGTACGCAGGGTTTGAAATTGCAATTTAAGAAGTCGTTAACAGTTGTTCTTTTAAAAACTCGATTCCCGAGAGTTACTTGGCAAGACGACTTGTTTGAACTGCACCCGGGTAATTTTGAAAGCTGGGGCTTAGGTCTGAGATATAAAAAGAATTTCACAAAGAGCTTTTCAATAAATGGTTATTTATTAGATATAGAAGATAACCCGTCAAGTCTTCCTGTTTCAGAGAGAGAAAAACAATTTTCACCTAAAGATGAGCTTGAACTTTATTCCTTAACTGTTTTGGATTTCTCAATTGATTCAATTGATGAAATAGAAAAAGTTTTAAATGATATTAATTTATTAAAAAGTTATCTTACGAGCGTAATGGAACAATACTTGTTTACATATTATGGCGGGAATTTTAATTTCCTGGGATTTGAAGATTTAAAGGAGTTGTTTTATTTATTTCAAACGTTCTATGATGAGTTCGGGAGACCGATTGATTTTCCGGAACCAATACCCAGACCGTATCCTGAATCTGAATTAGAAAATAGATATACAGATATTTTAATTGACTTGGATTGGGTAATATTTGAGATTAATTCAATTTTAACATACGACTTTAATGATAGCGGAGTTTTAGTTTCACCCGAACTTACAGGGGCCAGGATAAATAATATAAATAATAATATGGTCTTAATTATCCTGGATATGAACAGAGTAATCAATAGAATAAATAAATATTCATCAGGAACTTCATTTAATTATTGTACTCATGTTCTGATTCCGCTATGGAAAAAGATTAAGAAACTGAACACTGGGCTCGGCAGTGAGATTGGGGCTCAAATGGACTTATTGATTTCGGAAACTTATAGATTGATGGGGTTCGGATTAAGAAACCTAACTTCACTTTCGAATAAATATTTTAATGATGCGGAGGATTTAAATTATATAGAGATGCTTGCGATTCCTACTGAGCCTGAAACATTAGTTTATTCAATTCAACAGGAATCATTTCAAATTATAGGTTCAGATATTAAGCTTGATTTTAAGGAACTTGAAAATTCGCATTTCTATTCGGAAGTTTCGATTATGAGGAAAAATCTTTCCGGGGAAGAAGATTTTGCATCTGCTGCTCATTCAAACCTAATATTAGGTTTTGGTAATTTTCTATTACGGAGTCAAATGTTCAATATTGGTTCAGCATATTCGAATCCTATGATTCATCGAAAGATAAACCCCCTTGATCAGGCGACTGTTATTGAAGAGAGGAACTATCCGTATCAGCCCGGGATGAAGGGAGGTGAGTTGGACACATTACTTAAAGTTCCGATTAAGGAAAAAACTCTTATTATAGGAGCGGGATTTAAAACTACGTTATGGGAACTGGAAGAGATTTATGAAGAAACGAAATTTGGAAAATTGGGGCTTGAAATAAAGGAGGAGTATGGAAATCTTTATTTAGAGTATAATCAGGGCCTATCATTGTTTGAATCCCGTTTAGAAGACTCGATCTATGATGCGAACTTCACAAGGGTGCTAGGTAATTTCCTTTTAAGAATTTCAAAACATTCTAATCTAAACGGAAATATTACCTCCGAAATTATTAAGTGTGATGCAACTGATGAAATTTTACTCAGGAAAAATAAAACAAATCTTGAGTTGAAGATTAACCTCGGAAACTTCCACATGTTAGTAATGAATTATATAATTGGCGAGAAAATATCGCCAAACTCTTCCGATTGTAATGACTATATTCTTCAGGGAACATGTAATTATATCTATAAATTTAATGAGAAATCACCAATGTCCTTTTCACCTGAATTCAGGTATAAGTTAAGAAGAAGTATTGAAGATAATAAGGATCGGGAGAAATTGAAGGAATGGGAGTTTGGTATTTTATATCGATATTCACCTTCTGATAATTTCACATTTGGTGCAAACTTCTTTTATACCAGCTTAAGTGTGGAACAACCTTTTATTAATGTTAATACGGGCGAGGTTGAATATGATATTTTTAATGAGTCAATCTCGGGCGAGAGCGCAACCTTTAATACCATCTCAGGATCTGTTAATTTTAAACCGGCATTCTTTCGTAATATTCAATTTTTTAATGAAGCAACCCAGCGGTTATATACTTATGAATCCACGTTTTATGAACCTGTTCAGAAAGAGACAAGGTTTCATAATAAATTCAGATTGACATATAATATAATAAAGAAGGATCTCCTCGAAGGGAATTTTGAATATACAAACCTATTATGGAAAACGGAGAGTATTTCACAAGATTCTGTTTCTTATCATGCCCCAAAAAAAACGGCTGATATTATCGGGTTTAATTTTAAAATTAAAATTAATGAGAGGTCTGATATTTTGATGGATTATAAATTGAATAGGTTATTTGAAGACTCAATTGAAAGAAATTATTCGAAGATAATTGTAATTAGTAACTGGAGGTTCTGATGACTAAAAAGATAGTTTTAATTTTAGGGATTATAATGGTGGTTTTCCTTACTAACTGTGTCAGGCTGGAAGATGAGTTTCTGCCGAATACTGAAATAGTGAATAGGGAAGACGGGGCTTTTCCTAAAATTGTATTTACAGGAGATTCCCCCGATGACGGGCAAAGGATTTCAAGAAATTATGTTACATTTTCCTGGGAAGGTTATGATGATTTGTGCCTTCCTTCTAACTTAATGTTTAAAACTTCATTTGACGATGAAGAAGATTCGGAGTGGAAAAGCTTTAATGAGAAGTTCGTTACACATATTGAAAAAGGAAATCATCAGTTTATTGTAAAGTGTAAAACGACAGAAGGTCGGATAAATTCTGAAACGGTTAACTTTTCTATTACAACTGAATTTACGAATGACTGGGACCCACCAGAAATCCTGGGTTATGATTATTTTCATCCTAATCATAGTGAATTTTTTCTAATTACTTCGGATGGCTTTGAATGGAGTAATTCTCAATTTTTAGAATACGAGATCGACCCGGCAGCGTTTTATATTTTATTAAACTGGGACTTTTGTTTTAGAGATGTAAACGATATCACACCACAGGAACAGTTGGAATATGAAATTAAAATTCTGGATAATGACATAGAAAGCGAATGGATTAAACTGGGGCATAATACAGAGTTTCTTTTTAATGTTGAACTGTACGAATTGATATTATCAAAAAACTTTGACGAGGGTAAGACACTGAAGTTCAGGGTTAGATGCCTGGATGCTTGTGGGAATATCAGTGAATTTATCGAGAAGACAATAGAGATTTTATTTATTCCGCCGGAACTTGAGATTTTATTCTTTGAATGGAATACCGGTGCTGGTCGGGAGTTTTTTCAATTTATCTGGGATGATGCGTTGGAGGATGGAAATATCCCGGCATTATCTATTGTTCTGAGAAACAACTCTGGGTATAGCGGAAAGGTTAGAGTTGAACGGAATTTTTTTAAATATACATTTAGGTTTATGAAAAAACTATTTGATAAGCCGCTTGCTGATATTTCGAAGGATATTTTCTTGTATGATGTTCTCGAAAGAAAAAAGATAAATAATGAATTTTTAATACACTCGAAACAAGTAAAGGAGATTCGGTTTGTTTGTGACCGTGATTTTGAGGAGGTTGAAGATTATGAGATTTACTCAGCATTCCTAAGTTTAAATGGTCTTAAGAAACTATGTAAGTGCTATGAATCAGATGGGGATACAGTAAAAAATTACTTGAGGATAAATGGCGATTTATCCAGTGACTTGATTTCTGACCAGAAAGGTTATTATTATAATTTTCCCGATTGGGACTTGGAACTCATTGAACCAAGGGTGGAATACGAATGCAGTACCTATGCAGCAGACTATTTTATCAAACTATATATTTCTTCCTTAAACGGGGTTTCAGAAATAATGATTGAAAAGGATATTGGATATAACTTATTTTTTAAAACTAATAACAGGTAGGGGCTACTATGAAGAAATGGTTATCATTATTTTTTTTAATCGTTTTGATCCTTTTTAATTTAGGTAATAAATATTATTATAAATATATGCAGAAGGTAATTGTTGAGAATTCAAGCTTTTCAGAAACTCTCCCTGAAAAGTACACAGTCGTTTTGGAAATTGATCTGGATAAATTGGTCGATGAAGGGAAAATAAATTCTTATAATAATTTAAAGATTCTATTTTGTTCATCCGGGGAGTTCTTAGAGGTTCCTGTCCTGATTTATTCTGATAAGACTAAAGATGAAAAGATTTGGTTTCGCTTGAATAAAACTATATCAGAAGGTTGTTCGGATGATAATTATTATTTGGTATATTCAACTCAAACCTATTCTTCTGATGAGAGCATAGAAATTGAAGCATCAAGCGATAATGAAAAATGGATATTTGAAAAAGACTTCAGTTTATGGAAACAATTCAGAACAACGGGTGAGGTTGACCTGGAATGGGGAACAGAAGAAGATATTCTATATGTTTTTGACCCCATAGACGGCAATTCAGCGGTTGGTAGAAAAGGATTTAAGTTCATGTCTTCCCTGAAAATAAAATCAATTAGTTTTGAAGGGCTCCAATTCTTCGAAACTGATTATGAGATATTAAAGCTTACATCGGGCTGGGGAAAACTTTGGCAAACTGAAGATATTAATAACGGGGAGACCGCTTCAATTTCAATTAATAACCTTAATAACGATCTGTTAGCGAAAGACCTGACTTTTGTTCAGGCGGTGGTGGTACCGTTTGATAATTATCTGTTAAACTATTTCAAAATAAATAGAGTTGAAGTGGGATTTGCTGACCCGCCGAAGGTCTATACTTTAGGTGAAGAACAGATTGGCGGGGTGGAAGCGTTTAAGTATTATAGAAAACTTTCTTTAGAGAATACTTCTCCGGAATATAAAATTCCTGCCGGATATTATATTATGCTTGAAATGAATACAAAGGATCTTGCAGCTGATGATAAGGTTCAGGAAGACTGTAGTGATCTGCGGGTTTTTTATTACGATTCCGAAAATCTAATATGGCATCAATTGGAAAGGCTGGTGATAAATCCTAATCACGAGAGAACAAGAATTTGGTTCAGGACTTTCAATCAGGTTAATCCAAGTGAAACAGATGAGTATGTACTTTATTATAAATCAAAAACTCAAATTGAGAATGTTTCAACATTAAATCTTCCTTTTTCGGATGAGTCGGATAATAGTGTGCTGTTGTTTAATGATGATTTTTCAGATTTCGAAGAGATAATCAGTAAACCGGGCTGGATACTTGGAAATGATTCGAATCTATTAATCAATACGGAAATCAATACACCAGTTTCAGGATTTGCAGGATTTAGATACCAGAATAATTTGGAAATTTATGACTTGATAATCTCAGGGAAAACGAATAACCCAAACGGAGACCTGTTAATTGAAATTACAGATTTAAATAATGAGGTAATCTTTGAATTTGATCCTGTAACCCAATATTTTACTGATTTGATAATTCCGGTTAATTGTGATGAGAAAAGAGTTGTGAAGTTTAAAGTAAGATCTGTTGTCCCAGGAACAGTGTTTAACAAGACAAGAGGGTTATACCTGTCAAAAGTTAAGTTTGATATTGTTTACCCGCTGGTGGTTACACTGGATATCAATGAATATACAAACGAAGACTATTCTCCCGGGGAAGAAGAAAAGGATGTTGAATATGAAAATAAGTTCTCAGTAATAAATAACCTGTTAATCGGGGAAGAGAAAAAAATAATTATAAATATTTCTCATGATCGTGAAGAATCAGTTAAAATTGATCTTTATGATATCTCAGGTAAGAAGGTTGCAGCGATATTCAATGAACGAATTGCTCCGGGGATAAAAACGATTACCTGGGACTGTAATATGCTGAACTCGGGCACCTATTATATCGTCTGTGAAACGGGCAGCCGTGTTTATAAAAGGACGATTATGAAAATTAGATAACCTTAAAACTTCAATATAGTTAATAATGTCGGGGTCTCATGTCTGAGCTGGCGCTTCTAAGGTTCCGGCATTATTATAACACGCTTGAGATCTTTGAATTGCGGTATAATCGAGTAATCAAGGTAAGACCATTGTGAGCTTAAGTGAAATTATGGTGTACGCTCGTAATATTTAGTTTTATAATTGTAGTTGTAAGTATTCCTTTTTGTAAAACGGATAACATGTATGAGAATACAGGAAAGTCTATGGATGAATATTAGATGATATAAAAGATTATAGATAAGTAACAATAATGAGACATGATGTTTAGAAAGTGCTTCAAGGATTCTGGTATTATTATAACACGCTTGAGATCTTTAAATTGCAGTATAGTCGAATAATCAAGGTAAATCCGCAGGAGGTTAAGATGAAATTAAAAAGTACGCTCGTAGTTATTAGTTTTATAATTATACTTGTAGGTATCGCTCTTTGTAAGGAGGAGAGGGCGTGGGGGAATACTGGGATGTTCCTGGAGATTATTAAGCCGGTTAAGGGTTCGGCGAGTGCGAATGGGGGCTGCGGAATGTTATGGGGTATTGATTCTGTCGGGATTAATCCTGCCGGGGCAGTTGGAGTATTCGGGTTTGAAGCACAAGTGGAGTATATAAACTATTTAAATGATTTCAAGGTGCAGCGTCTGGTATTCGGAACCAGGACAAGGCTTGGTGTATTCATTATTGATTATACTTCATTCGGTTCAGATGAGTTTGAGATTATTACGGAAGAATCACCCGGGGGAACAGGAGAATTCTTTTCGGAGAAGGATTCGGTTGCAAGTTTAATATACTCAAGACACTTTTTCTTTAAGAATTTTTACTGGGGGGTTGGACTGAAGAAGATGACAATGAAACTGTATGAATACTCATCATCATCAATTTTATATTCAACAGGCTTCTTATTTTATAGGGATGGTCTCGGGATTGGGGCCTCTATGATTAATGCAGGTGGGACGGTACAGTTTATTGAGGAGAAGGAAAAGATACAGGAGACTTATCGATTTGGTTTAAGCTTAAGAATTTATCAAGGTAAAGGAGGTGATTTAATAACCATATTTGATGTGATTAAAGGGAAGGAAGATGACCCGAAGTTTGTGCTGGGTCTTGAATTTGGATTTATTGATATGTTCAGCTGTAATATCGGATATAGAATTGATGACGGTGAAAACGGGATCAGCGCAGGGTTGGGGTTTAATCTTAAATTGAAATCGGGAATGGTGATGATGTTAAGCACTTCCTATTCCGATATTGGGGTGTTAGGTGAAAAGAACGGTGTTTCATTAGGTATAAAATGGTAAAAGGAGGTTTATGATGAAAAAGATCATTTATGTTTTAACAATAATATTAATCTCGGCAGCTTTTGTTTTTGCCGGGGAAGATACTTCAAAGGAGAATACTGAGAAAGAAAACGATGAAAAAAGCAGAATAGAGAGCATAAAAGAGAAACAGAAAAAACAAAAAGCCGGGCAGAGCGAGAGTTCTACATTGGAGAAGGAGAAACCTCTTGAGGATAGAATTCTTGATATGGAGGGAACCCTTGAACAGGAAAGGTCAAAGAAGAAGATCGAGGAAGACCGAATCCTAAGTACAAAATGCACAACTCATGAGAAGAGAACCTTCCGCACTATCCTGATGGAGCTCTTTGGACTTAAGAAAAGACAGAAACCGAAAATTGAAAAACCCGATGAAAGGAAAAAGAAAGAAGATAAAATAATAATTGATAAAGAGACTCAAGACCAAATCAACGAAAGAAAAGATGAAAGAATCTTACCGAAGAACCCCGATTCAGAAAAGAAGGAGGACGATGATAAAATAGAAAGACCTGTAAAGGATAAATAAATCAGAGAGCAGATATCAGAGAATTGAGAGCAGTAGCTTTATAGATAACCTACAGCTTTACTGTTGAGAACAGATACCAGAGAACAGATAACAGTCGTTTTATGGATAAAAGTCCTGCGCTAAGTAAAGCGCAGGCGTTCCACATATCGGGAAAACTAATTTAACACTTTGAACTATCTTAACTGGTTTAACATTTAAACACATGCAAAGCATGTTTCTATAAAAACACTTGAACAATTAAACTATCGATGTGCGAAAGCACGTCGTTAAAATAACATTGTAACGCATGCAAAGCATGCCTTTAGAAACACTTGAACAATTGAACTATCTCAACTTATTTAACTCTTAAACTTGTTTTGAACACTTTAACAATTGAACATTTTAACTTTCTTTATTGTTGACAGACAGTATGAAATATGTTATACTAAAGTATGAAAAGGAGTCAGTATGATAAAGAAGATAGCGATTAGTTTGCCGCAAGAGGATTTTGATAAGATGGAGAAAGCCCGGAAGAAGCTTGGTCTTAAGCGTAGTAAGTTCATTTACAATACGATTAGGTTCTGGTTAAAATACCAGGAGAAACAGGAACTTATCAGACAATATGAAGAAGGCTATAAAAAATATCCTGAAACAGAAGAAGAACTCGCCGAGTTAGAAGTTTGGGAAAAAGCTTATGGAGAAGCACTTGAAGAAGAAGGATTGTTATGAAAAAAGGTGAGGTTTGGTGGGCGACATTGCAAAAACCTATTGGGACTCGACCTGTTGTTTTACTTTCTCGCGATGAGTCATATAGATTCAGAAATGCTTGCACTATTGCCCAGGTTACATCCAGAATTCGTAATATTCCAGTTGAGGTATTATTGGATCAAAAAGACGGTCTTCCAATAAAAAGTGTTGTAAATTTAGATACACTTGAGACAATTCAAAAGTCAAAATTAAAAAGAAAAATCTGTACACTAAAACCGGATAAGATCAAAGCGATTAATAAAGCGATTAAATTTGCATTGGATTTGGAATAGGTGTTCAAGCAACTTTGTTGCTTGAACAGAAAACAGAAAGCAGAGAACTGACCCAGAATCCAGAAGTACCAGGTGCGTTACTTGGCGCAGCACGCACTTCATTAGGGTATCTGGACGCGGAAACAGTTGTTTTTTAGATAAGCATTGAAATAGCTAATGCAAATCATTCTTACTTATTCATTCTTCACTCTTCATTCTTATCCCGATGTTAAAAAATCCTCGACAAATCGGGGTAAACTCAATCTCCTCCCTTTGGTTGCAGACTTGCTTAAATTAGATCGCAGCAAAAGCTGCGCTAATGGTTAGCACCTTATTCTTTATTATTACAGATCTAGAGCTAGACCTAGATAAAGTATTGTCAGCATTCAGTACTGTCTAGATCTAGTATCTAGGTCTAGAAACTGAAGTTTCCGAGAGGAAACTTATGAGCGAAGCAATGCTGTTTTTTTTACATATTGATTTTATTTTAATTTTATGTTATAATTAATTTAGAGATATTAATCTTATACAAAGTTAAAAGGGTTCAGATTATGAAGAAGTATCGTCTTTTAATAATTGCAATAGTTGTTGGGATTTTAACTTCGTCATGTAACGTTGATGTCAATAAAAAAGCTAACAAATTCCTTGTACAAGGAGTGCAAGCTCACATGTTAGCCAGATATGAAGAAGCAATACATTATTATACAAAAGCAATTGAATTAAATCCGGAATTTGCTGACGCATACTATAATCGTGGACTTGCTTACCGAACAAAAGGTGAATATGATTTAGCGATCGTGGATTATTCAAAAGCGATAGAATTAAATCCAAAAGATGCTAGTGCATATCTTGGTTGTGGAATTACTTATGGTTATAAAGGCGAATATGATTTAGCGATAAAGGACTTTAATAAAGCAATAGAATTAAACTCGAAATATACAGATGTATATTATAATCGTGGACTTGTTTACTGGAAAAAGGGTGATTATAAAGCAGCGAGGCAAGACTTTGAAAAAGCACTCGAACAAGACCCCGATGGGCTTTTAGGAAATAAAGCAAGAGTAAATTTAAAAATATTGAAAAGCGAGGGGCATTAGGTTGAGCCGCCGCTTTATTATGGGTTAGCTTAATTTGACAAAGTTATTTGGAAGTGTTATAATATATTAAAAAGGAGTTAGTAAAATGAAAAAAAATATTATTTTGTTCAATTTGTATTTTATTATTATTTTTAATTGGATGTACAACAGCAAATAATTATTCTAAAGAATTGAACCCGGAAGATTCTGAAGCAACTGATTATTCTAAAGAATCAACCACAGAAGATTCTGAAACATACTATAATAGTGGAAATGCTTACCGGGAAAAAGGCGAATACGATTTAGCGATAAAAGATTTCAATAAAGCAATCGAATTAAATCCAAAAGACGCTAAAGCATACTATAATCGTGGATTTGTTTACCGGCAAAAAGGTGAATACGATTTAGCGATAAAAGATTTTAATAAAGCGATCGAATTAAATCCGGAAGATACTGACGCATATTCTTATCGAGGAATTTCTTATGACGAAAAAGGAGATTTTGATTTAGCGATAAGAGATTATACTAAGGCGATAGAATTAAATTCAAAAGGTGCTAAGGTATACTTTAATCGTGGAATTGCTTACCGGAAAAAAGGTGAATATGATTTAGCGATTCGAGATTATACTAAGGCAATCGAATTAAATCCGGAATATGCTAAGGTATACTTTAATCGTGGAATTGCTTACCGGAAAAAAGGTGAGAATGATTTAGCGATAAAGGACTATACTAAAGCGATCGAATTAAATCCAAAAGATGCTGATGCATACCTTATGCGTGGACTTACTTACCGCTTTCAAGGAGAGTATGATTTAGCGATAAGAGATTATAATAGAGCAATCGAATTAAATCCGGAATATGAGAACGCATACTTAAATCGTGGACTTGCTTACTATAAAAAAGGTGAATATGATTTTGCAATAAAAGACTATAGTAAGGTGCTCGAATTAAATCCGGAATTTGCGGGAGCATATTACACTCGTGGAAATGCTTATTGGGAAAAACGTAAATATGATTTAGCGATAAGAGATTATAATAGAGCAATCGAATTAAATCCGGAATTTGCTGATGCATACTATAATCGTGGACAAGCTTACGCTAATAAACGTGAATATGATTTAGCGATTCGAGATTATACTAAGGCAATCGAATTAAATCCGGAATTAGTAGTAGCATACTATTCTCGTGGAAATGCTTATTATGATAAAGACGAATATGATTTTGCGATAAAGGATTTTACTAAGGCAATCGAATTAAATCCAAAAGATGCTAATCTATACTATATTCGTGGATATGTTTACGGTCGTAAACAAGACGATGATTTAGCAATAAGAGATTATACTGAGGCAATCGAATTAAATCCAAAGGATGCTAGAGCATTCTTTCATCGTGGACTTATTTACTCTAATAGACGTGAATATCAAGCAGCGAAGCGAGATTTTGAAAAAGCGCTTGAGCTTGATCCCAAGGGTCCCGCAGGAAGTGCTGCAGGAGAATATTTAAAAATAATGAAAATCCAGGGACATTAAGTTAAGATTAATCCTAATTAATTTTACAATTGTGTACTCTTATTAAATTATTTCTTATGTTGATTCAGTCCAAACTACCCTACCGTCTTTATCTATATATTTCAATTTTCCGTCAGTGATAACTTTTGCCAAGCCATTTTTAAAATCGTATGCTCTATCATATTGAGGAGATATAACAATCTTTCCTGATGTATCAATATAACCCCATTTTTTATCTATCTCAACCTGAGCAAAACCTTCGGAAAATTGGCGCGCTTCATCAAACTGTGCGTTGATAATAGTCTCCCCGTTTTTATCTATAAAGCCATGTTTTCCGTTTTCTCTAAACTCAGCAAAACCTTCTGAGAATTTACCCGCCTCTTCAAAAAGGATATCAAACGCTTTTTTCCCGGACTTGTTGATAAATCCGGTCATCCACTCAAACATTGTTATTGCAGAACTTGTTTGGGATTTGCGAAGTGAAAGTGAGTTCATATACATTTTTTCATGAAGCTTTACATTTGTTAATCCCTCAGAGAAGACAGATGGATATTTAAATTCCGGTTCAATTACAACGACTCCTGCCTTATTAATAAACCCATACTCTCCTTTTATCTTAACACAAGCCATACCCTCGTAAAAATCAAAAGCATTTTCAAACCTTTCTTCGATTATTCTTTCAAATGACTTATTAATATAAATCCATTTCCCCTTTCCCTTTACCCGTGCAATTCCTTCCGAGAATGGATAAGTAAAATCATACTTAAGCTCCATAACAATATTGCCGTTATTATCGATATATCCCCAATTTAACCCCTTCTTTATCGGAGCAAAACCATCTGAGAACTCTCTTACATCATCATATTCATTCGGTATAACATAGACTCCGTTTTCCTTTATAAATCCCCATTTCCCGTCCTTTTTCGCAGGTGCTAACCCTTCTGAAAAAGATTGGACCATATCAAACTCAGCAGTAATTCGATTATAACCATACTGATCAATAAAGCCGTACTTTCCATTTTCCCTGATTGGAAATAAATAAGTTTTCTCCATAAAGCCTCTCCTTTAAATAAAATTCTCTATTAAATTATATCATAAAA